>NZ_RAWP01000037.1:0-84439 GCF_003668935.1 Corallococcus sp. AB032C
GCCACGCGACGTCGCGCACGCGGTGCAGCTCCAGCGCGCCCCCCATCCGTTGGAACAGCAGCGCCGGCAGCACCGCCTCCAGCGTGGAGCCCAGCACGACGGACAGCCCCACCCCTGGGGTCACCCCCATGGCGTACGCCACCGCGCCCGCGCCCAGCGCCACCGCGGGCCAGCGCGACACGCCCAGGAGCAGCAGCCCGCCCAGCGCCACGCCCGACGGCAACCACACGGGACAGATGTGGCTCTGCTCCGCGGCCAGCGACAGGGCCACTCTCGCGGCCACCAGATACACCGCCGCCAGCGCGAGGACCTCCACGAGGCCCCGGACCGGGAACGCCGCCACACGGGCCTGAGGACGACCTTGGATGATGAATCCCCCCGTCCCTTCCAGGCCGTGACACCAGGGCCGGAGGAACATGCGTCATGCTAGCGGGGACCGCGGTGCGTTGCACCCCATCCGCCAGTACGCCCGCCCGGCGGGCAGGCGGTGTCCGGCAGGGGATGCAATGGACACACCTGGGGGCCGTAGGAAGAGGCAAGGAGGAACGAAATCCATGTCGCGTCCCGGTCTTGCTGCGCTGCTGTCGTTCTTCATCCCCGGCGTGGGGCAGATCTACAACGGTGACATCCTGCGCGGGGTCTTCTGGCTCATCATCACCCCCGGCTTCTGGCTGGGCACGGGCGGCATCCTCGGCTGGGTGTGCCACGTCATCGCCGCGGCCACCGCGTACAACCGCGCCGAGGACAAGGAGCGGATGAGATACGGCATGGGCTAGTCACGCGGTTCCGGAGCTCGGAAGCCGAACGAGCGCGGACATGAAAAAGGGGCCCACCGGCCCCTTGCCCACCGCCGCCCCGGTGCCCTCATGGGCCGGGGCGGTGTCGTTGCATCAGCCTCAGGTGTTGAACGCGTCGGGCAACGGCTGCGGGCCCGGGATGATACCGGCGATGTCGGGATCTTCTTCGCCCGGCCCGCGAGTCGGACGCTGGTCCTTCTCGGTCTTGCGCCCGGCCTTCTTGGCGTCCTTCTCGCGCTGCTTCTGCGCGCGCGCCATCTCCTTCTGCCGCTTCGTGGACCTTCCCTGCATGGAACCTCCTGGAAAACATTGACCGAAAAAGAGGCCCGGCCCCGTCAAGGCCGGACCTCGTGGATGCGTGAAGAGCAGCCGAGCCGGTAGGCTCAGCCGACCGGGCGGACGTTCTCCGCCTGGAGCCCCTTGGGGCCCTTCTTCACCTCGAACTCCACCTTCTGGCCCTCGGCCAGGGTGCGGAAGCCGTCCGACTGGATGGACGTGTGGTGGCAGAACACGTCCGGACCACCGCTGTCCTGCGTGATGAAACCAAAGCCCTTCGCATCATTGAACCACTTCACCGTACCACTTGCCATGATCTGCTTCCTTGTCCCACTGGCAACCCTGCAAAATCGCCGGACTGCCCGCCCCCATATTTTGGGGCGAAGACCGCGCCTTAACCCTGAACAGGCATGAAGTCGAGCCGGGAACCACTCCCGGTCGCCCTCACGCCGTCGAAGGTAACAACCTCGATCCAGCGGTGAAACGCCTTCTTGGGGCGGTGCATTTCCCGCTGGCTGACGCTCCAGGCAGCCAGGGGTGACAGGTTTTGGGTGCGACGGTGTTTTGGAATAGTTTCCGGCCCCGAACACTTCCGCCTGGACGTGTCCTATCGTGGGGTCCGCTCGTCCCGCTCCACCTTGCCGTCCCCTCTCGTGAGGCGTCCCTCCCAGTGACAAACCCAACCCGTGTGACCTTTGGCCAGCGCGATGCCTCCTTCGCGGAGGACCTGAAGCGGCGCGTCTCCGAGTACTTCGAGACACGGAACCTCTCTCAGCGGGCCAACAAGGCCATGTACGTGAAGGCCCTGTCCATCATGGGCTTCACGGGGGGCGTCTACGGCCTGCTGCTCAGCGGCCATTTCAACGCCTGGGGCATGCTGGGCCTGGCGGTGCTGATGGGCGTGGCCATCGCGGGCATCGGCTTCTGCATCGGCCATGACGGCGTGCACGGCTCCTACAGCGACGACGCGCGGGCGAACGCGGTGGTGGGCCTCGCGTTCGACGTCATCGGGGCGAACAGCTACATGTGGCGCATCACCCACAACGTCCTACACCACACCTACACCAACATCCAGGGTATGGACGAGGACCTGACGGTGAGCCCGCAGCTGCGGCTGTCGCCGCACAGCGAGTGGAAGGCGTACCACCGCTTCCAGCACCTGTACGCGTTCGCGGCCTACTCGCTGACCACCGTCTTCTGGGTGTTCGCCAAGGACTACAAGTACTTCTTCCAGAAGGACCTGGGCCCCTACAAGGACAAGAAGCACGCGCCGGCCGAGTGGGCCCGCCTGCTGTCCATGAAGGCCGTGTACTACGGCTGGACGCTGGTGATTCCGTGGCTGGTGCTGGACGTGACCTGGTGGCAGTTCGTGGTGGGGCAGCTGGCCATGCACATGACGGCGGGCTTCATCCTGGGCATCGTCTTCCAGCTGGCCCACGTGGTGGAGGACGCGGAGTTCCCCCTGCCTGACACGGAGGGCAAGGTGGAGGACGCGTGGATGGTGCACCAGCTGCGCACCACCGCGAACTTCGCCCGCGAGAACCGCCTGCTGAGCTGGTACGTGGGCGGCCTCAACTACCAGGTGGAGCACCACCTGTTCCCCAAGGTGTGCAGCATCCACTACCCGGCCCTGAGCGAAATCGTGAAGGCCACCGCCCACGAGCACGGACTGCCCTACATCGAGGCGAAGACCTTCCGGAGCGCCGTGGCGTCGCACTACCGGATGCTCAAGATGCTGAGCCGCCCGCCCGCGGTGGACGCAGCCGCGGAGCAGTCCAAGTCGAACCTCGCCGTGGCCGCCTGATCCACGAAGCCACCTTGCGGTAACCCAGGGGCCGTTCTCCTTACGCTCACGCGAAGGAGGCGGCCCCTTCCGCTTTCTCAGGGGGCCGCGGTCCGGAGCGCGGCCAGCAGCTCGCCCGCCGAGGAGACCACCGCGCGAGCCCCGTGCGCGTGCAGCTCCTCCGCGGTGCGGAAGCCCCAGGTGACGCCCACGCCGTACATGCCCGCGGCCTTCGCCGTGTCCATGTCCACGGAGGTGTCCCCCACGAAGCCGCACGCGTCCGGCGCCACGCCCAGCTCCGCCGCCAGGGCCAGCGCCGCGGTGGGGTCCGGCTTGCGCGGGATGCCCGGCCGCTCTCCGTACACGGCCGTGAACGTCACCCCCGGCAGGAGCCGCGCCGCCAGCCGCTTCACGAAGTCGTCGGACTTGTTGCTGAGCACGCCCAGCCGGATGCCCTCCGCCGCCAGCTCCGAGAGCGCGGCCTCCACGCCCGGGTAGGCACACGTCCGGTCGAACAGGTGGGTGTCGTAGTAGGCGTGGTAGGTGGCCAGCACCTGCCCCTGGAGCGCGGCCGGCGCCCCGCCCGTGGCCCGCTCCGCGAGCTTCGCCACGCCCTCTCCCACGAAGCGCAGGTAGGCGGCCTCCGGGTGCGGCGGCAGGCCGTGCTGCGTGAGCGCGTGGTTCATCGCCGTGGCGATGTCCCCCAGCGAGTCCACCAGCGTCCCATCCAGGTCGAAGAGCACGGCGCGCAGGCGCATGACGGCGGAGAGCCTTTCTTTCAAAAACGCGAACGCCCCGACCCATGCAGGGTCAGGGCGTCTTTTGTAAAGCGCGGATCCCGGAACCGGCCGGGATCCGCCGCGAAGCTTTGTTACGGGGTGGCGGCGGCGGTCTTCTCACCGGCCGCGGCGCCACCGGCCTGGATGACGGCGAAGTTGATGTTGTTGTAGCCGGCCGTGGCGCAGCTGAACATCACCCGCTTGATGACCTTGAACTGAACGTCCTTGTTGGCCTGGATGTTGACGTCACCCTTGAAGGTTTCGCCACCGCCGGCCATGGAGTGCAGGTCCTCGAACTGCTTCTTCATGTCCCGCAGCTTCTCTTCCAGCGCGGGGATGTTGAGGTACTCGTCCTTGGTGAGGTCTTCCACCCGGCCCACGATGGTGCCCGACACGCTGACCTGGTCGTTGGACACCATCACCACCGGGTGCATCTCCACTTCCTTCACGTTGACCGCTTCGGGAAGGACGATGTCCTTGGTCATCATCAGCACCTCGCCCGTCGCGGAGAAGTTCGCGATGAGGAAGAGCACGATGATGACGAACATGTCGACGAGCGGGGTGATGAGCAGGTCCGCGTTGCCGTTCTTCTTGCCGTGACCGCCGTGGCCGAAGACCTTGGAGTGCTCCAGCCGCTTGCCGTACCGCTTACCGGGAACCTTGATGCCCATGGCTTGGGTGCTCTCCTGTTAGCCCATCGCCGCGGAGACCGACACCTGGGGCAACCCGGAGCCGATGCACTCGTCGATGATGCGGACCAGGTCCTCGTAGCGGACCAGGTCCTCGGTCTGAAGGGTGATGGCGGACTGGTCCGGCAGCTGCGCCTTCAACTCCTTGAAGCGCGCCACCAGCTTGGTCAGGTCCGGCCGGCCCTTGTCATCCCGGGTGAGGGGAATGGGGTCGAAGGAGCTCTGGTCGGCGGTGAGGCGCATCTCCGTGGCGGACACCAGGAGGGTGAGCTGGACCGTCTTGGTCTTCTCCTCCTCCTGCTGCTCGTCCGTGGAGGCCCCGCCGGCCTGCGACACCTGGAGACGGCCAATCTGGGTCCAGACCGCCGTCATGATGAGGAAGCTGATGGTCACTGCCATCAGGTCGATGAAGGGCACCATGTTGATGGCGGTATCGAGCGGCTTCTTGCCACCCTTCCCACCTGTGCCCAGGTCCATTCCGCCGGCCATGGCGACTACCTCCCTGCTCTACCGCGCTCTTCGCGCACGAACGACGTTCAAGAAGACTCTGGGGACGGACGCGCCTGTCTGGGTCCACCACTTCGGGGCTACCAGACAGCGCGCCGGTACATCCGGTTCCAAACCGGCGCTGCCGTGAGGAGGACTACTCCTCGGCGTGCGCGTGGGCGGACGCGGGGATGTTCAGGTTCTTGAACTTGTCGCGGTTGGCCACGATGAGGTTCAGCACGGAGACGCTGGTCTCGTTGATGTCGTTGATGAGGCCCTGGGTGCGGCCCATCAGCACGGAGAAGGCGATCAGCGCCGGGATGGCCGTGAGCAGACCGAAGCCCGTGCAGTTCATGGCTTCCGAGATGCCGTTCGCCAGAATGGTCGCCTTGTCGGCCGGGTTCACGTTCGCCACTGCCTCGAAGCAGGTGATGAGACCGTTCACCGTGCCCAGGAGGCCGGCGAGCATCGCCGCGTTGCCGAGCATCGCCAGGTAGCCCGTACGAGCCTCCAGGCGGGGCGTCTCACGCAGGCTGGCCTCGTCGAGCGCCGCCTGGACCTCGTCCTGGCCCTTCGGCACGTTCATCAGACCGGCCTTGATGACGTTGGTCAGCGGCGTGTTCTTCTGGCCGGCCACGTAGTTGATGGCCTTGTCCAGGTCGCCCGCGTAGATGTGCTTCTTCAGGCCGCGCAGGAAGCCTTCCTTGTTGATGGAGGCCTTGCCGAACAGGACGATGCTGCGCTCGATGATGATGGAGAGCGCGACCACCAGGCAGACCGCGATGGGGTACATGCCGGCCTGACCGGATTCCCAGCGGCGCCCCAGCTCCTGCAGGAAGGTCTCATTGCTTCCGCCGGCGTTGGCGAGAACGGACAGATTGGCTACAAACCCCAGGTTCATCACGGAAAGCCTCCAGATGGGCGGCGCGGCGCGCGCTTGCGAGCCGTTCCGCACTGCTACCGGCCGGGTGGACATCCACCCAGGTCAGCAACAGGAATTTTGGATCACGGTGGCGCCGAGTCTAGGAACCGCTCCCAGGCGTGTCAAGGCAGGCACCCTCAGCGTTAGTTACTGAAATCTCACAGGAATTTTGCGTTGGCTCGCGGCTTGCCAAGTCGCTCCACAGGGCAAGTACCAGGCCCTTTCCAGCGGCTTGCGCAACAGGCGTGCCAGCGATTTGGGCACCTTCGGGTGACGTGTTAGGCGGGGAAACCATGGCCAGGAAGCGCATTGGTGAGCTGCTCGTGGAGCGCGGTGCGATCACCCCCGAGCAGTTGGAGGCGGGGCTCGCGGCGCAGCGGCAGACGCGGCAGCGGTTGGGCGTGACGCTCATCGGTCAGGGCGCCATCACGGAGGCCACGCTGGCGCAGGCGCTGAGCGAGGCGCTGGGGATGCCGCAGGTGGACCTGGCGGCGATCACCCCGGACTGGGCGGCGGTGCACCTGCTGCGAGCGCGCTTCTGCGAACAGCACGACCTGTTCCCCTACGCGTTGGAGAGCGTGGGCGGCAAGCGCCAGCTGGTGGTGGCCATGGCGGATCCGCTGAACATCTCCGCCATCGAGGAGATTGAGTTCACCAGCGGCCTGAAGGTCAGCGGCCGGGTGACGGCGCTGTCCGCGGTGCGCGGCGCGATCCTGCGCTACTACCACAAGGTCCCCGTGGCCACGGGCTCCCGCCCCGCTCCGGTGCGTCCGCCAGCCAGGGCCGCTCCGGCGCCCGCGCGGCCGGCCGTGGTGGAGGACGACGAGGAGGTCATCGTCGGCGAGGAGCTGCCCGCGTCGGAGAAGACCCAGCGCACGTCGCTGGCGGACCTCATCCGCGAGCGCGAGGAGCAGGCGAAGCGCAAGCGCGGCGGCGCGGTGGACAAGGGCAAGCCGCGGGCTCCGGCGTCCGGCGGGGGCGGCGTGCTGGACGACCTGGACTACCTCTTCGGACAGGCGGCGCGCGAGGAGCCGGACCGGCTGGAGGAGCTGGAGCGCCGCTTCTGGGCGCTGATGCGCATCATGGCGCGCAAGGGCCTGCTCACGAACGAGGAGTTCCGGCGCGAGTTGGACGACGACGGCGGCGAGGGCTGAAGCGCCCCGCCCCGCTCGCGCTCAATCCGCGGCCAGGGGCAGCCGCACCGTGAAGATGGTGCCCTGCCCCAGCGCGCTCTCCACGGTGAGGCGTCCGCCGTGGTTCTCCACGATGCCCTGGCAGATGGACAGCCCCAGGCCAGTGCCGCGCCCTTCGGGCTTGGTGGTGAAGAAGGGCTCGAAGATGCGCGACAGGTTGCGCTGCTCGATGCCGGTGCCGGTGTCGCGCACGCGCACCACCGCCTCCGGGCCCTCCTGAATCGTGGTCAGGTACACCAATCCGCCGGGCTGCATGGCGTGGCAGGCGTTGGTGATGAGGTTGACGAACACCTGCACCAGGTTGGCGCGCACGGCGGCCAGGGGCGGCACGTCGCTCGCGTATTCGCGCTGCACGCTGACGCGGGCCTGGGAGACGACGTGCTCGCAGAAGCCCACCGCCATGTCCACGACGGCGTTGAGTGACACGCGCTCCGGCCGGTCCTGCGCGGGCCGCGCGTAGCTCACCAGGTCGCGGGTGAAGCGCAGGATGCGGTGGCTGCTCTCCAGGATCTTCTTCAGCTTCTCCTGGTCCGCGGGGTTCGCGCCCGGCGTCATCCGCGAGCGCTGGAGCAGCGCGTCCGCGTAGGTGGCCACCGCCGTCATCGGGTTGTTGATTTCATGCACCACGCTGGCCGCGAGCTGCCCGATGGAGGCCAGCTTCTCCGCGTGGATGATGCGCTTCTCCAGCTCCTTCACCACCGTGACGTCCTGGCCGATGGCGATGACGCCCTCGACCTCACCCGGCTGGGTCTGCATGGAGGAGGTGGCGAAGGACACGCGCACCTCGCCGCCGTCGCGGGTGAGCAGGCGCGTCTCGAAGTTGTTCACGGACTCGCCGCGCATGGCCGCCGCCAGCACGGGCGCCAGCCGCAGCTGCTCGCTGGCCGCCACCAGCGAGGACAAATCCCGCCCCAGCACCTGCTCCTTGGTGAGGCCGGTGAGCGCGCTCAGCGCCTGATTGAAGACCACCACCTGCTTGTCCCGGTTCACCACCAGGATGAGGGCGTTGGCCTTCTCCAGCAGCTCCTCCAGGTACTTGCGCACGAACGTCAGCTCGTCGATGAGCTTCGCGTTCTTCACCGCGACAGCGACCTGGCTGGCCAGCTGGAGCAGCACGCGCTCGTCGTGCGCGGGGTCCGCGTCCAGGCCCTCCGGGTACTCCATGTTGATGGCGCCGAAGAGCTGTCCGCTCGCGACCAGCGGGGCGCTCACCGCGCGGGTGCTGCCATGGAAGAGCAGCGGCACCTCTTCGGAGATGGTCACCCGCCCCTGGGGCAGCGCCGTCTGCGTGAGGTTGGTCTTCTCCACCGAGCGCTGGAAGAGCACCAGCGGTTCGTGCGCGCCCTCCTTGAGGCGGCCTTCCGCGTAGAGCGACGTGAGGCCGCCGGTGCGCGCGTCCACGATGCGGATGCAGAAGGCGCGGCCGGGGAAGAGCTCCTTCACGCCGCGCGCCACCGCGGCCACCAGCTCCTCCTCGCCGCCGGCCTCCGCCACGCTGCGGCCCAGGTCCAGGAGCACACCTTCAGTGCGCGCCTGCTCCAGCAGGGCCCGCTCCGCCACCACCAGCCGGCCGCTGATGATTTCGGTATCCACGCGCGCGCGCACCGCCACGGTGTCCGCCCGGCGCGACAGGGTGAGCACCAGCGACGTGCCGCTCTGGAGCACGAGGTCGAACTCGTGGGACTGCCCGTCCTCCGGCGCGACGGCGCTCGCCAGGGCCTCGGCCACCATGTCCACGCTGATGTCGTGCATGGCGCAGAAGCGGCGCAGCGCGGGGTTCACGGCCGCGATGCGCAGGGACACGTCGCAGACGGCGGCGGGCTCGTCCAGCGCGTCGAAGAAGGCCTGGAAGGCGTCGGGGGCCAGATTTCCGGACGGGCGCACGGCGCGGACCTCACTCTTCATGGGAGCTGGCCTTGTCGAGGTCGAGGATCTGCTGCGCCCCCACGTACGACTTCGTCTCGTAGCGGGTGATCTTCCCGATCTTCCGGACGATCTCCGCCATGCGCTCCGCCTCGCGGTAGATGATGTCCACCGGCCTCCAGGCGAAGTCCTCCTCCTTGAGCTTGCGCTTGAGCAGCTCCGCGTAGCCCATCACGGAGGTGAGGGGCTGGTTGAGCTCGTGGGCCGCGGTGCCGGCGAGCGCGACGATGACGGCGTTCTTCTCGCTCTCCTCCAGCCGCGTCTCCACGTCGGACAGCTTGCGCTCCAGCTGCACCCGGTCCCGGAGGTCCGTGAAGATGCCCACGGTGAAGGACTCGCGGCCGCCCTCGTAGACGATGGAGGCCGTCATGTTCACGGGCACGCGCTCACCGGAGCGGTGCATCAGCTCCTGGCGCGTGAGTGACAGCCGGCCCTTGCCGCCCATGTCGGGCCCGCGCAGCTGGGCCATGATTCGCTGGGCGACGCCGGGCGGGTAGAGCTGGAGCGCGTTGAGCTTCTCCTGGGCCTCCTGCGCGGTGTAGCCGCACATGGCCTCCGCGCCCTTGTTGAAGAGGATGATGCGCCCCTTCAGGTCGGCCGCGATGATGGCGTCCACCGACGAGTCGATGAGCCGCTCCAGGAAGTCCTTCGTGTTGCGCAGCTCGTCCTCCAGCTTGCGAGCGTGCGTCACGTCGCGGAAGGACAGGATGGTGGCCGCGTCCTCGTCGCGCAGCGGCGCCGCGGACATGGACAGCGTGAGGCAGCGGCCCGCGGGCGTGCGCACCACCACGTCCACGCCCATGCGCGCCTCGCCGCGCGACGCGGACGTCACCAGCTCCATCAGCACGCCGTCGTCCACGGGCTGGGTGATTTGATTCAGGTGCTTGCCACGGGCCTCGCCAGCGGTGGTGTCCAGCATCTGAGCGCCCGCGGGGTTGAGCGACAGCACGGCGGCCTCGTCGTCGAGGATGGCCACGCCCTCGCTCACGTGGGCGAAGAAGAGCTGGTAGGGCTTGAAGGACGCGGCCTTCTCCTCCGCCGCCAGCCGCGCCGTCTGCACGGACTGGAGCACCGACGCGCTCCGCAGGGCCACCGCCGTCGCGTGGGCCACCGTGGTGAGGAAGTCGATTTCACGGGTGCTGAAGGCCCGCCTGCGCCCGGCCGCGCGGAGCAGCAGCACGCCGCGCACCTGGCCGCGGATGGGCAGGGGCAGCGCGGCGATGGCGTGGATGCCTCGCGCGGCCACGGCCCGACGCTCCAGGTCGCCCAGCAGCGGGTGCGTGGCGGCCTCCTGCATGACCACGGGCTTGCCGGTGCGCACCACCTCGCGGATTTCCGGGTAGCGCGCCAGGTCGATGCGCAGGTCCTTCATGCCCGGGTCGTCGCTGGCGGCGACGATGACGCCTTCGTCCACGCCACCGCCCACCATCACCAGCGTGGCGCGCGCGATGTCCAGCTGCTCCGCGAGGCGCCGCGTCACGCCGTGCAGGAGCGCTTCCACGTCGGAGCTCTCCGCGTAGTCAGCGGTGAGTTCCAGCAGCAGCGCCAGGTCCGTCTGGCTGCGGGCCTGCTCCTCACGCTCGCGGTGGCGTTCCGCGGCGCGCTGCAGGCGCCAGGTGAGCTCGTGCGGAAGGCTCTGGTGGGTGACGATGTCCGCGGGGCGCAGCGTGTCCACGGCGGCGAAGCCACGCGGCTCCGGGGACACCACCGCGAGGAGCGTGAGGTGCGGCCCGTTGTGGGACGTGAGCAGCTCCACCACGGCGGGGCCGCAGCCGGGAGCGGTGAGGTCCACCAGCGCCAGGGCGGCGTCGTCCGGGTCGTCCACCACGCGCAGGCCCGCGCGCTCGGCGGCGGCGTTCAGGGGTTCTCGAGCCACCGACCCTGGGGGGACCAGGACGATGCCGAAGGCGGGTTCCGACGGGGCCGACACGGGGCGCAGGACTCCGGAGCGAGGGGCCCCGGAGTCTACACAACCCCCGGGGTCAGGGGCAGCCTGACTCGAAGGCACCCTGGTCCGGCGCCGAGCCGCAGTAGGGCAGGCCCAGGGACAGGCCCGCTTCGCGCGCGGGGGACTGCGAGGAGAGCTGGTAGTCGTCCGAGCCCGTGCTCACGAAGCCGGGCGCGCGCTCCTGGGAGCGCTTGTCCAGGCCGGCCTTCGTGCGCCAGTCCGCCAGGCCCAGGGTGGCACCCTCCAGGTTGAACACCGCCGCGCCACTGCTCCGGAAGTACAGGTTGCCGTCCACCACCGCGCCGCTCCGGCCCGCGCCGCCGCGAGCGGCGATGCCACAGCCGGCGAAGATGTTGTTGCGCACATCCAGGCCCTGGCTCGCGCCGTTGGAGCCCGTGCCGAAGATGAGACACGCGCCGCTCAGGTTCCACACGGTGTTGTGCTGCACCTTCACGTCCACGGACGCGTCGATGCGGATGCCGGTGCCCTCTTCTCCGTCCGCCTCGCCCAGGCCGTCGTGGATGAGGTTGCGGCGCAGGATGACGCGCGTGGGGGGCGCGCCCTCGCGGTTGCCGCCAATCTGGATGGCGCGCGCGTTGGCGTAGAAGACGTTGTCCTCCAGCGTGACGTCGGACGGGGACATGTGGACGATGACGCCCTCGCCCGCGGAGGTGGCCACCTCGCGATGGTTGTAGATGGTGTTGCCGCGCAGCGTGACGCGGGTGCACGTCTTGATGTCCGCGCCGTTCTCCCGGTTGTCGTGGAGCTGGTTGTCCTCCACGAGCAGGTTGTCGAACGGCGTGCCTGGATTGGTGGCGCCGCCCTCCGGCCCCAGGCACTGCACGCCGTCGCCGGAGTTGTGGTGGATGTCATTGCCGCGCACCACCACGTTGCTCGCGGAGGTCTGCACACAGACGCCGTGGCTGTCCACGTCGCCCTTGTCGAAGTGGGAGATGTCGTTGTCCTCGATGAGGACGTCGTGCGCCTTCTCCGTCACGTAGACGCCCGCGCCCTCCGTGCCGTTCTTCAGGATGCTGTCCCGGAGCACGCCGTGGTGCGCGCCCGCGCCACGCCACATCACCGCGAAGGTGGACTCGCCGCCCACGTCCACCGTGAGCCCCTGGATGTTCCAGTACGCCCCGCTCACGTCCACCAGCGCCGTCTCGCCAATGGAGCCGCCCTTGAGGATGGCCGTGGCGCCCGGAGCGGCCCTCAGCGTCAGTGGCTTGTCCGCCGTGCCCTGCCGCTCCGTCAGCGGCACGTGTTCGCGCCAGGTGCCGGACTTGAGGAACACCGCCTCGCCGGGCTTCACCAGGGACAGGGCTCGCGCCACCGTGCGCAGGGGCAGCGCTTCCGTGCCCGCAGCGGAGTCATTGCCGCTGGGAGAGACCCAGAGCACGCGCGTGTATTGCGGCTCGGCGGGCGGCGGCGGTTCGGGCTCCGTGGGCGGTGGGTCTACCGGATCCGTGGGCGGATCCGTGGGGGTGGTGCCGCCGTCCGTGGCGACGCCTCCGTCCTCGTCAGGAGACGTGCCCGCGTCGGCCGGCGTCTGGGGCCTCCCTGGCGGAGTGATGATGGGTGGACCGGATGTGCCCGGAGGTGTGGCTGTCGCGGGCGCGGGCTCGACCTTGCCGGTACAGCCGACGGTGCCCGCGAGCATCCCGGCGGCACAGACGATGGTCGTCAGGGTCTGGCGGAAGCGCATGTGGACTCCTCGTAGGGGTTCACGGCGCGGGGGTGCGCTCGCGGGGTCGGCGGGCAACGGGAACACTCGTGCCGCGCATTCCCCGTCAGCCTTGGACTTCGCCGCCGCCCGGTCGCAGGGCAGCCGGGCAGGAATGTGAATCCACGCGGTTGGCCTGGCGACACCGGCCCGCGGATGTGCCGGAGGGTGGGCACCGCGCGCAGGACGGGCTTCAAGGCTCCCACCGCGAGGCCCCGTCCCAAGAGCGCGACAAGTTCCGCCGCCGGTCCCGTCCCAGCCACTGCCCGGAGGGACGACGCGGGCGCCCGGGAAACACGTGGGCCGTGTCCCCCGGCAGGAGGAACACGGCCCGAACGCGACGGCGGAGATGGCTTCAGGGAGCGGTGGAGTCCTGGGCCTTCCGGCCGAGGAGCGCGTCCAGTTCCCCGCGTGCCTCCAGGTCATACAGGTCATCGCAGCCACCGACGTGGCGGCCCGCGATGAAGATCTGCGGCACGGTCTGACGGCCGCAGCGCCGCAGCATCTCCTTGTGACGCTCTTCGTCCGCGGCGACATCCACCTTCTGGAACTCGCAGCCCTTCTCGTTGAGCAGGTCCATGGCCTGCCGCGAATAAGGGCAGGTGCGCTTCATGTAGACGACGACCTCGAGCATCACGACCTCCTGCATCAAAGGGTGGGGACTCCGTCCACGGTCCGCAACCCGGCACGAGGGCGCTCACGCCCCTGTCCGTTCTCCACGAACAACATCCCCGTGCCTCGCATGGGATGGCATCCCTCCCCTCAAACGGGTGCCCGTCCGGGGTGGAGTGGACAGGTCGCAAGAGGGGAGCGGCGGGAACGGGCGTGCTAGGTAGGAGTCATGTCTCCCCGACGCCCCGAAATCCTCGCCCCCGCTGGTGGCCTGGAGTCGTTGCGTGCCGCCCTGGCCAGTGGCGCGGACGCCGTCTACTTCGGGCTCGATGAAGGCTTCAACGCGCGGGCCCGTGCGGAGAACTTCTCGCTCGAGCGGTTGGCTGAGACGGTGGGGGGCTCATCCACCGGGCAGGCGCGCGCGCCTACGTGACGCTGAACACGCTGGTGTTCGAGCCAGAGCTGCCGGTGGTGGAGCACCTGTTGCGCGGTGTGGCAAAGGCAGGCGTGGACGCGCTCATCGTGCAGGACCCGGCGGTGGCGCTGCTCGCGCGAGCCATCTGCCCCCAGTTGGAGCTGCACGCGTCCACGCAGATGACGCTGTCCAGCGCGGAAGGAGCGCGGTTCGCCACGGGCCTGGGCTTCACGCGCATGGTGGTGCCGCGCGAGTTGTCTGTGGCGGAGATCCGCCGGCTGGCATCGCAGACGGACATCGAGCTGGAGGTCTTCATCCACGGCGCGCTCTGCATGTCGTGGAGCGGCCAATGCCTCACGAGTGAGGCGTGGGGTGGCCGGTCCGCGAACCGGGGCCAGTGCGCGCAGTCCTGCCGGCTGCCGTACGACCTGGTGGAGGGGCGCTTCCCGAAGCACCGCGGGCTGTACCTGGGCCGGGTGCATGCGCTGTCCGGCAAGGACGTGCTCGTGGTGCCGGACGACCGGCCGTGGACGGGCGCGCTGGGCCTGGGCGACGAACGACCGAAGGCCCCGGCGGGCAACGTGTCCGCGCCGCTCACGGGCGAACCCGACCCCGCGGACGTGGATCCGCGACCGGGCATGGGCGTGGTGTTCGACGCGGGAGCGCCGGAGGACAAGCACGAGCCGGGCGGTCCCATCTTCCGAGTGGAGCGCGAGGGCGACGCGTGGGTGCTGGGCGCGTATCAGGAGCTGCTCGCGGGCCGGCTGTCGCCTTCGGAGGCGGTGAAGCGCGCGGCGGTGCACGAGCAGTTCGGCGTCACTCGCGGCACGATGCAGGTGCTCAAGCACACGGCGGCGAACGCGCGCTGAGACACGGTGTGAGCAGGGCTCCTGCTTCGAGCCCTGGCCCTTTTGTTCGTTCAGGCGATGTGAAGCACGTCCCCGTGCGATGAGTCGCTCCGCAGCCAGCGCACGCGCAGGAGCGCGAACAACAGCGTCACGGCGGCGAACCACGCCCAAGAGGTGGGCTCAAGGCCAACCAGCGTCGGCTCCACGCCCTCCATCACAAAGCCATTCGCTGCGATGAAGGACGCCATGCAGAGCAGCCATGGTCCGATGAGGGCCACCGCCACGCAGCCCCACGTCAGGAGGTCACGGAAGGCCGAGACGGAGCTCCGGGACGACGGTGCCATCAGGCCCAGGACGTCATGGCCGTCGCGGGCTCCGCGCCGCAACCATCGCAGCAGCAGGAACACCACCACCGGCGAGAGCCAGAGTGCGTAGAAGAACCCTACCGTCGGCGGCGGTGGACCACAGACATCCGCGAGCGTGAACTGCATGGACACCCTCCTGTCGCTGAAGCGAACCAGAACCAGAAGGCGGGTTCAACAGGCCGAGGGTCTACCGCGTTCAGGCCGCGGCCGCGGACGGGGGCTCGGCCTTGGTGGTGACGAGGTTCACCGGCTCACCGTCCTCGCCCAGCACCACCGGGGCGATGCCCAGCTTGCGCTCCACCAGCGCGTGCCCCAGGTAGACGAGCGGCGTCAGGCCGATGGCCACCAGCAGCTTCACCGCGTACGAGGTGAAGATGATCCGGAAGATGACCTCCCGCGGAAGCACGCCCGTCCAGGCGATGAACTGCACCACCACCGTGTCGATGAGCTGCGACACCACCGTGGAGCCCGTGGCCCGCAGCCACAGCATCCGGTTGTTCGTCACCCGCTTGAGCAGGTTGAACACCGAGATGTCCAGGAACTGCGCCACCAGGTACGCCACCATCGACGCCGCCAGGATGCGCTGCGAACCGCCGAAGACGTTGTTGAACGACGACGCCACCGTGCCGCTGTAGTCCTTGGCCTCCGTCATCGGCGCCCACGGAATCTGGCCCGCCAGCGCGACAATCACGAACGTGAAGATGGCCATGACAAAGCCCACCCACGTCACGAACCGCGCGACCTTCTTGCCGTAGAACTCGTTGAGGATGTCCGTCAGCAGGAACGTCACCGGGAACGGCAACATCCCCACCGACATCACCGCCACCACCGGGCCCAGGTGCACCTCGAACAGCTTCACCCCGATGATGTCGCCCACCACCAGCGAGGTGATGAACAGCCCCGCGAGCACCACGAAAAGCTGAATCCGCCGGTCCAGGATCATCCGTTGCGTCCTTCAAGAACGAGGCGCCTCTACAGCTAGCATACCCTCCCGCCCCCGTCGCTTGGACGCCCGGGGCCTATTCGGGCAGGTAGTACAGCGTGCCCGCCCCTACCGGCGCGGCCTCCCCGGAAGCGCCCCCCCCGGAGAGCACCAGGCGTGGCCGGTACACTCCCAGCACTGTCTGCTCGGTCGCCGTCGGGTTGTCGTAGCCGTGCCCGAAGACCTCCGGTCCGCTGAACGCCATCCCCCGCCCCACCGGCTGCCCCTGCAGCACCAGCCCCGCGCCCAGCACCAGCTCCATTCCCTCCGTGTGGCCGTCCGCGCGCGGGGGGATGATCCTCCCCGGCTCCACCCGCAGCCGGTACACGCCGTAGGTCGCTCCTTCGTGGATGACGTCCACGTGACCGAAGGGCTTCGCCTCCGTCCGGTACACCATCTCCTGGGCGGTGCGGTGCACCTGGAGCGACGGGATGGCCCACCCCGTCAGCGCCTCCGGCTTGGTGACCCGCACCGTGGCCGCGTGCAACAGCGCGTGCGGCGCGGCGTCCGTGGGCGGCGCCAGGAGATAGCGGCACACCGCCTCCGCCGCGGACTCCAACAACTCGAAGCGGCACGCATCCAGGAGGAAGCGCAGCTCTCCGGCCAGGCGCCCGTAGTGCACGGTGTTCGCCAGCCTTCCACCCACCGCCGCCTGCCTCGCGTCCAGGAAGAGCGCCACGTCCAGCCGCAGGGGCTGCGGCGTCACGCGCTCGCGGTTGTAGAGGCCCACGATGACGTCCACCGTGAGCCCGCGCAGCTCCATCACGTCCAGCGGACGGCCCTGCGCGTCGGTGACCACGGGGTGCATCCACACGGGTTCATGGCTCACAGCTGCGCGCTCCTTCCGCCATCCACGGCGATGACCTGCCCGGTGAGGTACGGCGCCTCGCGCGCGAGGAACACCACCGTGCGCGCCACGTCCTCCACGCTGCCCTCGCGGCCCATGGGCACGCGGTCGAGCACTTCCTTCCGCGCCGCTTCGTCGAAGTGCTCCGGGAAGGCCACCACGCCCGGCGAGATGGCGTTGACGCGCACGTGCGGCGCCAGCTCCACCGCCAGCGCGCGCGTCAGCATCACGAGCCCCGCCTTGCTCACCGAGTAGTGCGAGTAGTGGCTCACCGCCCGCTCCCCGCCGATGTCGGTGAGGTGCACCACCAGCGGGTCCTTCCCCGCGCGCAGCGACGGCAGCAGCGCCTGCGTGAGGAAGAAGGGCGCGTCCACGTTCACGGCGAGCATGCGGCGGTACTGCTCGCGCGTCACGGCTTCGAAGTCCACGCGTTCGTAGAGCCCCGCGTTGTGGACGACCACGTCCAGCGCGGGATGCGCCTGCCGGACCCTCGCACCCAGCGCGTCCACGGCCTGCGCGTCGGAGAGGTCGCCGCTGTACAGCGTGACGCCGCGGCCCAGCTCCCTCAGCTCTTGCGCCAGTGCTTCCAGCGGCTCCATGGAGCGGTTCGCGTGAAGCGCCAGGTCGTAGCCGGCGCGGCCGAGCGCGCGCGCCACCGCGCTGCCGATGCGTACGCCCGCGCCCGTGATGAATGCGGTCCCCATATGCGGGCCCTGCCTAACAGGCCCGCCCGCGAAAAAACACCGCGGGGCGACACCTGGAGTCCCCACACCAGGTGCCGCCCCGCGTTGTTCCCCTGCTTCCCCTTTGCGTCGTCCGTCCCGTCTCGTCTCCTCGTGTTGGCTACGGGTAGTAGACCACCGTCTGCCAGCGGCGCCCGCCGTACGGCACCCAGACCCACTCCGTCACCGCCTGGTAGCCGCCCGCCACATAGCGCTGGTCGTAGTAGCCCGGCGTGCACCGCGTGTGGCGGCCGTGGCGGCCACGGGACACGCACTGCTCGGGGACCCAGACCTGCTCGTAGCGCGCCGGCACCCAGCGCTCCACCGTCTGCAGCTCGTAGCGGCCGCGCGAATCCACCGGGCGCGGCATGGGGCCCTGGTTGCAGTTCGGGCCGCGGCAGCCCATGAAGCGGCGCGTCTTCGCGTCGTCATTGTCGTAGCGGAACGCCTGGCCCTGCGGCGCGGAATCCCAGCCGCCGTTGTACCGCTGCTGGCCGCCCCACTGCGCATCCGCCCGGGTCGGGCCGCGCCAGTCCGCCGCGAACGACGTGGAGGAACCGAGCAGCATTGCACCGAAGGCCAGGGTCGCGAGTCCGAGCTTGAAAGCCATGTCTTCCATCCTCCGTCCGAGTTGCTTGTCCTGACTGACGGGGCCCCCGCCGGAACATTCAAATCCCATCGAGTCCCTCTCAACCCCGGTGGCGGGACCGGGGGGATGTGGGTACACCTCGTCCCATGTTCCACCGCGACGGCCCCACCTTCCGCGAGCTTGCACGGCAGGCCCTCACCTCCGTCGAGCAGGGCTACAACCTGCTCGCGCCCAAGTTCGAGCACACGCCGTTCCGCACGCCGGATCCAGTGCTCAAGGCCGCGCTCGCGCACGTGGGCCCCGAAGGCAGCGTGGGCAGTGCATTGGACGTGTGCTGCGGCACCGGCGCCGCGATGCGCGTGCTGCGCCCGCTGTGCCGTGAGCGCGTCGTCGGGTTCGACCTGAGCCAGGGCATGCTGGATGAAGCGCGGCGCAGGCTCGCGGATGCACCGGGCAGCGCGGCGCTCGACTTCGTCCGGGGCGATGCGCTGGCGCTGCCCTTCGACGCGGCGTTCGACCTCATCACCAGCTTCGGCGCCTTCGGGCACATCCTGGAGGAGGACGAGCCGCGCCTCGTCGAAGGCATCACGCGAGCGCTGAAGCCCGGCGGCCGCTTCGTCTTCGTCACCGCTCGGCCGCCGTCCGCGCTCAACCCCGGCTACTGGGTGGCCAAGGGCTTCAACGCCGCCATGCGCGTGCGCAACGCGCTCTGGAAGCCGCCGTTCGTCATGTACTACCTGACGTTCCTCGTGCCCCGCGCCCGCACGCTGCTGGAGGCGGCGGGCTTCGACGTGGAGGTGCGCGAGGGCGACATGCCGGAGCCCTTCGGCCGGCTCGTCACCGTCATCGCCACGAAACGCTGAAGAGGCCTTACGGCGCGGCCGCGGCGCCTTCGGACTCCGCGTACTCCACCGCGAGGACTTCGTACTCCACCGTGCCGCGCGGACGCTCCACCTGCACGGCCTCACCGGCCTCCTTGCCCAGGAGCGCGCGCGCCAGCGGAGACTCCACGCTCAGCCGCCCCGCCTTCACGTCCGCTTCATCCGGGCCGACGATGCGATAGCGCATGCGCGCGCCGTCCTCGTCCTCCAGCACCACCCACGCACCGAAGAAGACGCGGCCCGCCTGCGATGGATCCGGCTCCACCACCCGCACGTCCTCCAGGATGGCGGTGAGCTCGCGCGCCCGTCGCTCCCGCTCGCGCTTGCGCACTCCTGCTTCCAGTTCCGGCCAGTCCTGAGGAGCGGGGCCCTGCAACTCCAGCAGCTCCTCCTGGAGCGCGCGGTAGCCCTCCGGCGTGATGTAGCGCTGCTCCGCCGACGTCGACCGTGGACGCGCGGGGATGAGCCCCTCGTCGCCGCCCCCGTCTTCCTTGGTGAATGCCTTCGACATGGCCCGCTCCCTCCTCCCAAGAGATTTCTCAACGAATCCCGGGCTTTGCACGCCGGGTCCGCCTGCCCGCCCGCTTTCTATTGGCGCAATTTTACTACTGAGACGGAATCCGCAAGAATTGGAGGGCATGCACCTCCCCCGAGCCGTGCCTCGCTTCGAGCATCGCCTGGCCGTCCGTCTGCGCGGCATGCTGCCGCTCTACACGCGGGATGTGTCGGAGAGCGGCTTCTGCGCGGAGATGCTCCAGCCGATGAAGGCGGGCGATCTCGTCGAAGGCGCGTTGCTGCTGGGGGACGAGGAGGTCCCCTTCCAGGCCCAGGTGATGTGGTCCCGCCGTTCCGCCGGGGAGCGCACGCGGGGACGCTGCGGCGTGCGCTTCGTCACCATCGGCGAGGACTTCCAGCGGCGGCTGGGTGCGTTCAGGCGCTTGCAGGGCAGGCGCCTGATTCGCTGGTTCACCTGACGAACCGGACCTACTTCGCCGTTTCGGAGGCAGCCGGGGCCGCGGTCTCGGACGGAGCGCCGGGCGTCGCGGGCGTGGTGGACGGCTCCACTGCGGACTCAGCCGGGGGAGCGATGGGGGCGCCTTCGGGAGCCGGGGCCTGACCGGAGGGCACCACCTGGAGCTTGTAGTGGGCCACGCCCTTGGGCAGCACGACCTCCACCAGGGGGTTCTCCTTCACCAGTCCCGGGTCGAGCTGGAGGGAGAACTCGCCGTTCTCGTCGGTGGTCGCGTTGATGTGGTTGCGGTACTCGCCACCGAGAATCTTGGCGCCCTTCACCGGCTGGCCCGTCGCGGCGTCCGTCACGCGCAGCACCACGAGCTGGCCCGCCTGGAGCTCGGTGGCGCCGTTCGCCTGGATGACTTCGTTGTAGCGCGGGCGCAGCGCGCAGGCGGACAGCAGCGCGGAGGAGAGGACGGCGATGGTCAGCAGGTTGCGGCGAAGGCTCATGGAATCCATCCAGGCTGGGAAGCGGTACGGCGGAGGCGCGGCAGCATAGCCGCCAGCCACCGGACGCCAAGTCTCCGGTGCGTTACAGCCCCCGTGTGCGGCATCCGCCCCCACGCCGGGTCGGGAAATTCCCGGCGGGCAGGCACGGCATGCGCCTTCCTCCCCGAGGACCGGTGGAGCCGTCAGCCCTTCCACCCGCCCGCTTCCAGCACCATCTCCCAAGGTGTCCGGGCACGTTCTTCCCCCGCCCGCACGGAGGACAAGCTCCATGGATGAGACCTATACGGAGGAATCCGGACGCGTCGCGCGTCCGGAGCGCCGTTTTGAGATGGAGAACGGGCGGGCCGAGTACTCGCCCTTTCCGCCCGACACGCGCGTGGAGGAGAGCCGCGTCGTCTGGAAGCACAACCGGTTCGACGTGAGCGTGCTGACGATGGTGCTCATCAGCGCCGTCACGTTCTTCATTCCGTTGTTCAACGGCCTGCTGGCCGGCACGTTCGGCGGCTTCCACGCGGGACGCCCCCGCCGGGCATTGGCCGCCGCGCTCGTCGCTTCGGTGGTGGTGCCCGCCGCGTTCTTCGTGGCCTTCAACGTCTTCAGCGTGGGCTCCGTGCGCGTCTTCTACGGCCTGGGCTGGTGGAACTGGACGATGCTGCACGTCATCGGCCTGTTCATCGGGGCGCTCTGCGGCGCCTCCAGCCGTCCGGTGTGGACCGGTGAGGTCCCCATCTTCCGCTCGCAGTACGTCAGCGGACCTCCACTCCTAGCGCAAGGCGATGTCGCGCCAGCCCTTCCGGAAGGCTCGCGAGACTTCTCCCGGGACCTGCCCACGACGCGAGTGTCCCCTCCCAGTGGACCTGTGCGCGGGGAGTGAGCAGCACGCTCCACCGGGAGATGCGCCCCAGGTACCACTCCACCTGGAGCGTCGCGTCCGCCTCGTGCACGAAGCCCGGCGTGATGCCCGTGCGCCACGACGGCACGTACGTGGCCTCCAGGCGCAGGGCGCTGTTGCCTGGACCGGGCAGGCCCACGCGATGGGCCAATGACAGACGAGGCCCCACCGTGGGGACCGTCTCCCTGGGGCTCCAGGCCATCGTGGCCTGGGCGCCCAACCCCACCGCGAGGAAGGTGTCGAAGCGCTCCGAGGCCGCCACCACGCCCAGCGCCTCCGCCTCCACCGTCGCGCGGTAGGGCAGCGGACGGTCGATGTCCGTGGACATCTTCGCTTCCGCGCCCCAGCCCAATGAGTCGGAGAACGACCGTTGCTGCTGGGGCAGTTCGGGCAGCAGCGTGCGGTAACCCACCAGCGTCAGCCGCGAGCCGAGGATGCGCGGTACGCCCCAGCGCGGCTCCACCGACAGCTCTCCGTCCAGCACGCGCAGCTCGCTGCTGGACTGGAAGCCGTGCAGGCGCGCGTCGCCCAGGGCCTCGTTCATCGCGGAGGTGCGCAGGCTCACCACCGGCCGCGCGGCGCCCACCTCCGGGAAGTCCACGCCGCCGCTCACCACCGTGCGGGCCGCGCCAGATTCGCGCAGCGCGCCCCGGGCCCAGGTGGTCTCGAGCTCCACCTTCTGTTCGTGGTCCTTCGCGAGGAAGGCCCGCGGATCCACGTCCGCGAGCGGCCCGTCGTTGAGCTCGCCCTGCGCCTCGGTGGCCGCTGCGAAGGCGGCTTCGGTGTGCTCCGCGCGAACCAGGGCCTTGAGTTCGTCGGGCGTGGGCGGGCGCTTGATGGCCGTGTCCAGGGCCTGCTGGAGCAGGGCCGTGCGGTCGAGCACCGCGAGCTTGCGCTGCATGTCGTCCTCGCGCTCGAAGAGGAGTTGCCGGTCCTTGACGCCCTGGGCGGCGCCGCCCTGCCCTTTCAGCTCGAGGGCGACGAAGCGCTCACGTTCGATGGCGAGCTTCTCCCCTTCGGCCTGGTCCACCGCCGCGCGCTCCACCCGCACCGCGTGCGCCACGTAGGCGTGCAGGGCATCGCGGGCTTCGGCGCGCGCGGATGGAGGAGCGGCGTCGAGCGCTGTCGTCACTGCGTGAGGCAGCAGCTCGTAGGCCTGCCTGCGCACGTCGGGCTCAGGGGACTGGAGGCGGCGGTGCACGTGGTGCAACGGCGCGAGCGCGGGGGACGGAAGCAGGGAGGCCAGCTTCGTGAGCAGCCGCTCCTCTTCCACGAGCGCGCGCCGGGCGCGGTCTCCCGTGGATTCGAGGGCGTCCGGGACGTGCTCCAGCAGCGGCACCGTGAGTCCCTTCGCGTCCACGACGTTCGTCTTCGCCAGCGTGTCCAGCGTGGCCGTGGGCAGGACCCACAGCGTGCCGGGGGCGCTCACGTGACGGCCGTTCTCCAGCGAGCCATTGAGGAGGAAGAGCAGCGCGGCGGCGCAGTTGTCGGTGAAGAAGTAGTAGCCCAGGTAGCCGCGACGCTCGAGTTCCCAGATGCGCTCCAGCATGCGCTGGGACTCGCCGGGCGTGAGGTTCAGCCGGAAGCGTCGGATGGTGCGCTGCTCCAGCTCCAGCGACTCGTGGGTGATGTCGCCGAGGGTGCCCGTGAGGAAGACGGTGCTGTAGCCGCCCGTCATGCCCTTCATCAGGTAGCCCAGGCCCTTCTCCTCCATTCCGGTGAGGGCCACGAGCTGCACGACGCGCTCGAAGCCGGGGCCCTGCACCGTGGCGCCTTCGCGCCAGACCGGGCGCAGGAGCAGGTGGCCGAAGAGGGATTGGGGCTGGCGGCCCGTGGCCGCGACGAGCAGGACCTCCAGATGGGAGAGCGCATCCGCTTCCGCCCACGTGTCGAAGGCCGGGCAGTCTCCTCGCGTGGGCAGCGTGCCCAGGCGCGCCTCCGAGATGAACTCCGACAGGGCGCGCGTCTTGGACAGCTCCTGACAGCGCACCTGATCATCCTCGGGCAATGCGTCCGGACGCAGGGACTCCACGGGGACGAACAGCTCCTCCGCGAACGTGACGAGGTCCAGCGAGGCGCTGACCTGGCCCCGGGCTCGGCTGAAGGCTCCCGCGTAGGTGATGCTCGCGGACTCCTTCCACGTGAGCGGGCGCTCGAAGGGGAGCAGCCATCCGTCCAGCCTGCGCCACTGGGGACGCTTGCTCCAACCGCGCGCGTCGTCCCAGCGCTGCATCACGGCGTGCACCACGGCGCGGCGGCGCCACACGTGTTCGGCCTCCGTGTCGGTGAGGCGTGACAGGCGCAGCGTGGCGCGGCGCTCCTCGGAAGGGGCGTAGCGGTAGAGGTGGAACTGCTCGCGCTGCTCCGACCAGTCCGGACGGGCCTTCGTACCGTCACCCAGGCCCAGCGGCGCGGGCTCCGGATGCAGCACGAACTCCAACTTGCCTCCGGGGGGACGGCGCATCGCGGGAGGGAGGGCGGCGAGCCCCGCCTCCACGTCCGAGACCAGCGAGGCATCCCGAGCCGCCGCACCGCGCAGGAGGATGCCCGACGTGGCCTCCAGTGCCGCGACCCGTTCGGCCAGGACGACTTCCGGAGACAGCCCCTTCAAGAACGCCGGCACCGCGAGGTGGCCCAGGGGTTCCTCGGCCGGTGTGTCCTGTAACTGCTCATGAGCCTGCGCGCTCACGGTCAACAGCAGCACCGTGAGCAACCCCATCCAGGCTGTGCGAGGCCTCACTGGAGGGCCTCGGCCGCTTGGGTCGCACCCTCCTGTTCCTGGAGGAAGGCCTGACGGTCCTCTTCGAGCCGGGGTTCGGTGCGCGCCAGCTGGCCCACGCGTTCCAGCCAGGCGCGGGCGCGCTCGGGCGTCAGAGTCTTCGCGTCCGCCATCATCAGCAGCTCCTTGCGGTGCGTGCGCAGCAGCTTGCCGAAGACATCCAGGTTCTCACGGCGGATGCGCGCCGCCTGCGCCAGGTCCTCCACCGTCGGGCCCGCGCCCAACGCCAGGTCCTCTCGCAGCTGGTGCGTGCGAGCCCGCAGGTACACCTGGGCCGCGTGCCCCACCTCCTTCGGTGAGGGGCGCTTGCCCTTGCGCCGCTCCGCGCGCGCGTACGACTGCCAGATGATGATGCCCAGGCCCATCACCGTCAGCGCCACGGTGGCCGTCGACAGGAGCTGGTTCTCGCGGCCGTTGCTGCTCTCGCTGCGCGTGCGCGAATCGTCGCCCTGGTCCACCTGGTTCGATTCGCTGGTGCCCGCGTTGCTGTTCTCGCTGGAACCGGAGTGGCTGGAGCCCCCTTCTCTCGAGCTGTGGTCGCTGGAACCCGAGGAGTCACCCGAGTCCGACTTGCTCGAATCCCCATGGCTGGAGTTGCCCGAGTCGGAGTCGCTGGACTCGCCCGAGCCCGACTCGCTGGAGCCCTCGTCGCTGGAGCCATTGGAACCCGACTGGCTGGAGTCCCCCTGGCTGGAGTTGCCCGAGTCGGACTTGCTGGACTCGCCCTGGCTGGAGTCGCCCTGGCTGGAAGCGCCTGACTCCGACGAGTTGCCCGAGTCCGATACCTCCGCGGCCCTCAAGCCCACGGCGGGCGTGCGACAACCCACGGCGAGCATCAGCATCGACGCCGTCACCGCGCGCTTCCATGAAGACTTCGTCCGCATCCATCCCCCTCGAAAAGGCGCCACCGGGCCTGGCGCCAGCCAGTGCCCTAGCCAACCGCATGCCGGGCGCTGGATTGTGCATTATCGAGAGGTTGCTGGATCGTCTGACGCGATACGGCGCGAAAATCAGCCTCCACGGTGCGTCACGCGCTTCGCGCCTTACGCGAGCCTCGCGCTTCCGATTTCACCCCGGGTCCGGTGGGAACCCTCCTCCAGGAAGAGACGTTTCAGATAGGGATTGAGGAAGCGTCCCTCCGGGTCCAGTTGCTCGCGCACGCGCTGGAAGTCATCCCAGCGGGGATACAGGTGTTTCAGTGTCTCCGCCGTCTGGGTGTGCAGCTTGCCCCAGTGAGGCCGGCCGCCGTGGTTGCGGAAGATGGCCTCCGCGCCGGAGAAGTAGGGCTCCAGCGGCATGCCCCGGTATTGATGCACCGCGATGAACGCGCGGTCCCCGCCGTGCGCAGGGCTGAGGAACACGTCGTCGCCGCGCACGAAGCGGTACTCCACCGGGAAGTGCACGGGCAGCTGCTCGCGCGTGATGTATTCGGACAGCTCGCGCAGGCAGTCAGGCCCTCGCTCCACCGGCACGGCGTATTCCATCTCCTGGAAGCGCACGAGCCGCGGCGTGGCGAACAGCGTGTGGCTCTGCCCCGCCAGCACGCCTTCCGATGCCAGCTTCGCCGACAGCCGGCTCACCGGCGCGCACCACGCCGGCCGCATCCGGCACGCACGGCTCACCGCGCCGAAGACCGCGTTCTCCATCACCATCTCGCTGAACCAGCGCCCCATGCCCACCCCGTGCGGGGTCTCGTCCGTGAGGTCCATCGCCTTCGTCATCACGCGGTCGGAGTGCGGGAACCAGAAGAACTCGTAGTGCCGGTGGCGCGCACGCGCTTCATCCAATCCCGCCAGGCACTCCTCCAGCCCCAGGTTCCGCCGCGTCAGCCGCAGCCGGTACTCCGGCAGCAAGCGCAGCCGCACCCGCGTCACCACGCCCAGCGCGCCCAGGGACACCCGCGCGGCCTGGAGCAACTCCGGCGACGTGTCCTCCGAGCACGTCACCTCGTCCCCGCTCGCCGTGACGAGCGTCATCTCCGCCGCCTGTGTGGAGAGGATGCCCAGTCCCACGCCCGTGCCGTGCGTGCCCGTGCTCAGCGCGCCGCCCAGCGACTGCTTGTTGATGTCGCCCAGGTTCTCCATCGCGAGCCGGTGCGACGCGAGCAGCGTCCCCAGTTCGCGCAGGCTCGTGCCCGCCCACACCACGGCCTCGCGCGTGCGATCGTCCACGGACACCAGGCCCCGCAGCGCTTCGAGCGACACCATCGTCTCGTCCGTCGCGCACAGGGGCGGGAACGAATGGCCACTGCCCACCACGCGCACGGTGCGCGATTGGGCGCTGGCGTCGCGGAGCGCGGCCTTCAGTGCGTCCACGGAGTCCGGCTGGAGGAAACCGGAGGGATGGGCCACCACCCCGCCGGACCAGTTGCGCCACGTCTTCGTCTTCGCCGCTTCGGTCGTCATGCCGTCACCCCCATTCGCCCCGGTAGGTCGGGACCTCTTCCACGACGCGGCCGCCGGAGATGAGCAGCAGCGTGCGGAAGTGCTCACACACCTCACCCGCCTTCGCGTGCCGGAAGAACACCGGCGCGCCCAGGGGCAGCGGCACCGGCCCCGCGTACGCGATGGGCGTCTGTACCTCGCCCGCACCCTCCAGCGGGAGGAGCTTCGCGCCCTCGGGAAGGTAGGGCACGGGCAGCTTGTCCACGCCCGCCGAGCCGGAGGCCACGAAGCCTCCCCCCTGCAGCGTGAAGAGGCCCGGGCCGGGACGCCGCGTGACGGGGATGGCGAACGCCACCGCGGGCTGATGGTGGAAGCCGCGATAGCCGTCGAAGAGCGCGGGCGAGTACAGGCCGCTGCCCGCGGTGAGCTCCGTGACGCTCGCGTCCTCGCGCGTGGACTCCAGGCTGCCGGTGCCACCGCCGTTCACGAAGCGCGGCGCGAAACCTGCTTCCTTCAGCGCGGCCACCACCGCCTGCCTGCGCGAGTGCACGCGGCCCACCGAGCCCCGCTTGAGCGCGCGGATGACCACGTTCTTCGGCCCCGCGTGCGGCGCGGCGTCCGGCACACCCGCGAGCTGCGCCTCGTAGCCCATGACGCCCGCGAGGAACACGGCGTCCCCTTCCGCCGCGATGCTCCGGGCCACCACCAGCGCGTCCTCCGGCGAGCGCACCGGCGAGCGGTGCACCCCGAAGCGCAGGCCCGGCAGGTCCACGGACAGGTCCACGTCCAGGCACAGCGGCGCTCGGGTCCCATGCCGGCGGGCCGCACGGGCGGCGAGCGCCACGTGTTCCACCGAGTCCACCATCAGCGTCACGGGCGCTGGCGGCCGGCACAGCTCCGCCAGGGCCTCGGCATCCACGACGGGGTAGCCCATGAGCAGGTCGGTAAAGCCGCGCTCACGCAGGTGCACGGCCTCGTCGGCGCTGAAGCACATGAGGCCCTGGAAGCCGGGATGCCCGTCGAGCACGCGCCGCAGCAGCGCGACGCACCGCACCGACTTCGTGGCCACCCGCACCGGCAACCCGCCCGCGCGCCGCACCAGCGCCGCCGCGTTTTCGTTCAGCAGGTCCAGGTCCGCGAAGGCCAGGGGCAGCCTCCGTCCCTCCAGCGCCTGGGCGTAGTAGGCGTAATCACGCGGCATGTCAGTGCCTCCGGGCGCGGACATCATCGCCGCGCCCCCTCGGGTCCGGAGCATGATGGCACCGGGCGCGTGGGGTGGTGGACAGGCAGGGAGAGGAGCCGGAAAAGGGGCAGCGCGCCGGACATCCCTGGGGGAACGCCCGGCGCGCGCACACGCGGATACTTCGACTCCTAGGTCGGCCCACCCCCCCGGAAGGGCACGTGACGCCATGGTGCCGTCAGCCGAAAGTCATTTCTATTGAGGAAATCACGCGAGTCCCAAACGACTCGGGGGGCAGGAAATCACTTCCGACCTGGACAGGCGGAAGAAGCACTGATTCCACTCCCGACCTCACAAGTCTTCCAATTGTCCCCAACGGCTATAGTAAGAAAATCGTGATTGATTTGATTTCCGAGGACCAACGTCTCTTGCAGGAGTTGGAGGGCCTGCTGGAGGGATTGGAGCCCGGCTCCGAGGCCCTGCCGACGGTCCTCGCCGCGCTCCGAAGCGCCCTGCGCGCGGAGCGGACGGCGGCCTACGGCGTGGACGTGGGCCCAGACCGCTATCACACGGCGTTCGTTCACGGCGTCGGCTTCCCGCAGCCGCCCTCCATCCTCTCCGAGGCCTTCGACGCGTCGCTGCCGCCGGCGGGGAGCCGCTTCGGCTACTTCGATCCCGCGCGTCCGCCGCTGGCCCAGCGCAACCGGGCGATGCGCTTCTCGCCCCTGGGAATCTCGGAGACGCTGCGGGCCCTGCCCATCACCGGCGAGGGAGAAGGCCCTCTGTGGGAGCGGCTGGGATTGAGCGAGGCGGAGTGGGAGCACGCGCGGACGCAGCTGGCCGGGTATGCCTTCAATCTCTACCGGCAATTGGGATTGGAGCAGTTCGCGCAACTGCGGGTGCTGGTGTGTGAAGGCGACATGATGCTGGGTTGGGTGGGCGCCTTCCGGGCCGAGCCCTTCACGGAGCGGGAGCAGCGGCTGTTGCAGGCGCTGACGCCCGCCATCCAGCGGCGGATGGCCATGGACCGGCGGCTGCGCGAGGCGGGCCTCTTGGGGCCGGCCCTGGGCGCGGCGCTGGAGGTGCTGGGGCGGCCCGCATGGGTCGTCACGTTCAGCGGCCGGGTGATGCACGCGAACAAGGCGGGGCAGGCGCGGTGGGAGCAGGACTCGCAGGCGCTGGCGACGCAGGTGCGCGAGTGTCTGCGGAGCCCCCCGGGCGCGGGGCCGCTGTTCTCCTCCGGGCCGCTGCGCACGCAGGGGCTGCCGGACCACTACCTGGTGCTGGACCCCGGACCGCCGATGGATCCGACCTCGCGCCTGCCGGTGCTGACCCAGCGCTGGGGGCTCACCGCGCGCGAGGCGCAGGTGCTGGAGCACGTGGTGCAAGGGGAGACGAACAAGGCCATCGCCCTGCACCTGGGCTGCGCCGAGCGCACGGTGGAGGTGCACGTCACGCACCTCTTGAACAAGGCACAGGTGGAGAGCCGCTCCGCGCTCATCTCGCGCTTCTTCCAGTCCTGAGGGGCCGGTGGGCACTGCCCGGCGCATGACTAGGATGGAGGGATGGACGACGTGCTCTTGAGGAAGGCGCTGGCCCGCGCCGACGCGGCGGTGGCGAAGGGGCCACACGCGCTGGCGGCGGATGGCCAGCGCCGCACGCTGCATGTTGCGATGGGGGACCCGCAGGCGGACTTCGACCGGGTGCTGTCCATCCTGGCGCTGCACGGGCTGCTGGACGAAGAGGGAGGACTGCGGCCGCACGTGTGCCTGGTGTCCGTGGGCGACCACTTCGATTGGGGTCCCGCGGCGGACCGGGAGCGCGTGGCCCGGAGCGCGCTCCGGCTGGTGGCGTGGCTCGCGTCCCATCCGGCGGACCAGGCGGTGATGCTCCTGGGCAACCACGACCTGGGACGCGTGGGAGAGTTGGCGGACTTCACCGATGCGACGTTCCGCGCCGCGCAGGTGGAGGCGGACCGGGTCTACGCGGGGGACGACACCGACGCGGCGGCGGAGCGAGCCTTCCTCCAGCGCTGGCCTGGATTGCCTACGGCGGAGCTGGCGGCGCGCGACTTCAGCACCTGGACCGAGGAGCAGCGCGCGTGGGTGGAGCACCTGCTGCGCGCACGGCGCTTCCGCGTGGCGCATGCGGCCGGGGATTCGCTGTTGGTGCTGCACGCGGGTGTCACGCGCGAGGACCTGGGAATCGTGGGGCTCGAACCCGAGCGGTGGGCGGAGGCGCGCGCGGTGGCGGATGCGCTCAACGGCGTGATGGACCGGGCGGTGGCCGAGTGGAAGGGCGGGCCGCTCGTGCTGCCGGGGCTGCACCATCCGGGCAACGCGAAGGATGGCGAGGGCGTGGGCATCTTCTACCAGCGGCCCAGCCTGGCCGCGGAGGATTCGGAGCGCGTGCGGGGAACGCCCCGGCGCAGGTTCGATCCCCGGCGGCTGCCGCTCGGGCTGACTCAGGTCGTGGGCCACACGCGGGACAAGCGGGTGCGGGAGCTGGTCTCACCCGGTCCCGTGCGAGATGGAGTGCTGCGCCACCTGGTGACGGACGGGACGCGTGTGGACTACGCGCACGGCCCGCCGCCAGTGACGGGCGCGGGTGAGGCGGTGATGGTGTTCACCGACGGCGCCATGCGCGAGGGCCGCGCGGAGGACTTCGAGCTGTTCGACCTGGACGCGCGTCGCGCGGTGCCGCTGGCTCCGTGATGGGCCCGCACACCACGTTCACGGCTCGCGCGTGGGGAGGCTGAACAGCGTGAGCGTGCGCCGCATTCACGCACGTGCGGATCAGCACTGTTCGACGTGGCCATCCTTCGCGCATGCCACGTGCGGCGCATGCGCGAAGGCTCGTGCATCTGTTACGGCGCAGCGCCAGGCACGGCGGCCGGCGACTTGAGACCGGCGAGCTTCTTCTCCAGCGACTCCACCTGACGCGGGGACACCTGCGCGGCGGGCAGCGTCTTCGCGAACGTCAGCGCCTCCTCCAGCGTCTTCACCGCGCCCGCGGTGTCCTTGCGCGCGACCTGGATGTCCGCGCGGCCGGAGAGCACGGACAGCCGCCGCGCTCCCTGCACTCGCGCCAGCGCCCGGTCGTTCGCGGCGAGCGCGTCGTCCAGCCGGCCCGACAGGCGATACAGCGTCGCGAGCCGCGCGGGCGGGTTGTAGTCCTGGGGCAGGTCCTTCTCGCTCTGCTCCAGCGCGGGGATGGCCCGCTGCGGCTGCTCCAGCGTCATCGCCGCGAGCATGCGGTGCGAGTCGAACACGCTGCGCGCCTCGGGGTTCGGCGCCTTCGCGGCCTCGCCCTCCAGGAACGTCAGCCACTCCTGGGCCACCTGCTTCGCGCCCGCCGTGTCCTTGTCCTGCTTGCGCGCCTCCACCAGCACTTCGTACAGGCCGGAGCGGTCATCCGCCTCCATGTCGATGGCCGGCGGCGCGAGCACCTCACGCGCCTTCGCCTCCAGCGCGTGCCGCAGGTCCGCCGCCTCGGGCGTGCCTTCCGGGATGGCCAGCGCGCAGCCGAGGCCATTGAGGACGCCGTTGGCCAGGCTGAGCGAGCGCGGCACCCTCGGCAGCTCCACGACCGCCTTCCGCGCGCAGGGCTCGTACTGCTTCGCTCCGTACTGCGCCATCAGCAGCGACTCCAGCGCGCGGCCCCGGCGGGACCAGTCGGCGGGCGCCTCCGCGAGCGCGAGCGACAGGGCCTCGGCGGCCTCCGCGGGCTTGCGCTCTCCGTAGAGGGCATCACCGCGAGCGAGCAGCGCCTCCGCGCCGGTGGCACCGCCCTGGTAGGCGCGCTCGCCGTCCTCGAAGAGGCGCTCCAGCTGCGGCACCGTCGCGCTGCCGGCGAAGCGCAGCAGGGCCTTCTCCTCGCGCGGGTCGATGATGAAGAAGGTGGGCCAGAACTCCACCGGGTACTTCTCCTGGAACGTCGCGTTCTGGGTCAGGTCGGTGTTGAGCTCCAGCCACACGAAGCGGTCCGCGTGCTTCGCCAGCGCCTTGTCCGTGAAGACATACGCGCGCATGGAGCGGCACGTGTGGCACCACGGCGCCCAGGTGTCGACGAACAGGGGCACGCCCTTCGCCTTCGCGTCCGCGAGCGCGCGGGCGTAGTCGTCCGGGATGAAGGGCAGCGGGCCTTCGGCATGGGCCTCGGCGGACGCGGACGCGGGTGCATTGGCGTTCGTGGCCGTGCAGGCGATGGACCCCGACAGGAGCAGGCAGGCGAGGAGGGAGCGCATGCGGCGCACCCTATCGCGCCTCTCCAGGGGTGTCCCCGGTGGACAGAGTGCGCACACCGGGCTGGGCACCACGCTGCGTGCGTGCTGTCCTACGCGTGGCCCCTTATGCCCATGAAGGACCCTCGCGCCCTGCGCACCGCCCTCGCGTCCGCCCTGGACGCCCTACCCGCCTCCGAGCGCTTCCCCGACAGCGGTGACGCCGACGTGGCCCGCCGCCTGGCTGAACGCCTGCGCCGCGACCTGCTGCCCCGCCTGGGCTCCGGCGCCGATGATGCGCCGCTGCTCCTCGTGGCCATCGCCGGCCCCAACAACGTCGGGAAGTCCACCCTCTTCAACGCGCTGGCGAAGGCGTCCCTGTCCCCCGCGCGTCCCGAAGGCGGGCTCACCAAGCAGTGCCTGGCCGCGGCGAATCCAGAGACGTGGACGGGCGCGCTGAAGGACGTGCTCACCCAGCGCTACGACATCATCCCGGTGGCCGACGGCACCGTGGCGCCCGTCGACGAGCCCGGGCCTGCCGGCCGGCTGTACCTGGTGCTGTCGGATGCGGTACCGCGCGGACTGCTGGTGATGGACACGCCGGACTTCGACAGCGTGTACCGAGACAACCGCGAGCGGGCCGAGGCGCTGCTCGTCACGGTGGACGTGCTGGTGTTCGTGGTGAGCCGGCAGACGTACCAGAACGCGGCGCTGGTGGACTTCCTGCGCGCGGCGGTGGGCCACGGCAAGCCGTACCTGCTCGTCTACAACGAAGCCACGCGCGAGGAGGTGGCGCGCGGACACCTGGACAAGCTGGCCCAGGACGTGGGCCACCCGCCCATCGCGCGATACATGGCGCCGCACCAACCGGATGTGGAGGCGGGGCTGAAGCCGCTGTCCACGGAGGCGCTGGACGGACGACCGCCGCTCGCCGCGCTGCTGGGACAGGCGGAACATGCGCGCGAGTTGAAGGCACGGGCGCTGGAGGCTTCGCTGTCGGATGCGCGCTCGGAGCTGGACGCGGTGGCGCGAGCGGCGACCCGCGCGGCCCGTGAGCCGGAGCGGCTGCGGCAACGGCTGCGGCACGACCTGCAAGGCATTGGGGCGCAGGCGGCGTTGAAGGCCGTGCCCGCGGACGTGCTCGTGGATGCATTCCGCGACGAATTGGATGCGCGCAGCACCTTCCACCGGTTCGTGCGCCTGCCGTTCCGCGGGCTGGCCACGGCACTCTCGTTCGTGAGCCGCAAGGTGCGTGAGTCCTTCACCGGGCCGCAGCCGAATGAGGCGCTGCCCACGCAGGCGGTGGATGACTCTCTGAAGGACGGGCTGCGCAGGCTGGTGGACGCCTTCGCGCCGGAAGTGGCCGCGTGGCGCGGGGACGCGGAGACGCGCGAGCAGTTGGCGCAGTCCTTCGGGCCCGCGATGCTCGGCCGGTTGGATGCGCCGCTGGACCTGGGCGCGCTGCACGCGCACGCGGCGGACCGGGCGACGCTGTATGACTTCTGCCGCCAGCTGGTGGGCAGCGAGCTGCAGGGCGGCATGCGCGAGGAGCTGCTCCAAGCGCTCACCACGCTGGTGTACTCGGTGCCGTCCGGGGCTGCGGCGGTGGTGACGGTGGCCACCGGCGGCCTGGGCCATGACGCGGTGGTGTGGGCAGGGACGCTCCTGTCCACGCCGCTGCTGGAGCGCTTCGTGGACCTGCTGGGCGCCCAGGTGCGCGCGACGGTGACGCGCAAGTGGGCGGACGCGCACGGGGCCACGCTGGCGCAAGCCATGGAGAAGCGCTTCTTCGCGGAGCTGTTGTCCCACCTGGACGCCCAGGCGGAAGGCTGGCTGCGCACCGCCTCCACCCTGGAGACGGCACGGCGAGCGGCGGAGTAGGCGGCCGGTTCCTGACAGGGCCCCGCCTCCGCGATGGCGGCGAGACTTCGTGCCTCATCGTCACCGATGCGTCATGCTGGGTCCGCCATGACCGGTCCGGACCCGGAGGCGGGTTCTCCTCTCATCCTGTCGTTCCGTCACCTGCTGACCGAGTCCGTCAGTGCGTTCCTCGACGAGGCGGACATGACGTGTCCGCAGACGGCGGACGCGGTCAGCGAGCTGCTGGTGACACTGTCGCGCTACCGCGAGGAGGGCGCGCTGCTGTTCCCCACCGCGTTCCTGGGTGACGACCTGGGCACGATGATGGAGATGTTGGGCGGGCACGACCCGATTCCCCTGGGCTCGGGGCCGCGCAGCCGCGCCACCATCCAGCGTGCGCTCAAGCAGTGCGCGCCGCTGGGACAGGGGCGCTGGTGGGCGCTGTACCTGGTGCGCGAGCCGGCGGGACTCACCTACGGCATCTTCCGGACGGATCCGTTCCCCCTGGCGGAGACGCCGCTGGAGCGCCTGCGGCACGCGCCGGACCGGGGCGCACGGGTGGTGGGCGTGTTGCAGCTCGCGGACAACATCATCGAGCTGCGCGGTGGCGGCGGGCTGTGCCGGCACGTGTACCTGTCCGGCGCGCGCGTCGACCTGGAGCCACCCTCCGTGGTGCTGGACTCGCTGGCGAGCGCGGTGACCGAGCAGGTCCTGCCCTCCAGCCGCGAGTACGCGCGGGGCTTCTTCCGGAGGGTGCTGTTCGAGGTGATGCAGTCCTCGCACGGCACGCTGGTGGCGGTGCTGCCCCGCGAGCGCGCGGGTTCGGCGCTGTTCGTGGACGGCATCCTGTTGCCCCGGCCCATGGACGTGGTGTCGCTGTTGGACCGGCACCACGCGACCCAGGACGACAGCGCGGCGTCAGCGGTGCGGGCGGCCGCGCAGCTCTTGCGCGGCATGATGGCCACCGACGGCATCACCGTGCTGCGCGCGGACGGGTGCATCCTCGGGTACAACGTCTTCGTGCGTCACCCGGAGACCCTGGCGCGGCAGCCGGGCTTCTTCGGTGGAGCCCGGCGGCGGACGTTCGAGGTGCTGTGCGCGGCCCTGGGGAACGAACTCGCCGCGGCGTTCATCCGCTCTCAGGACGGGGACGTCGCGTGCCGTCGCGTGTGACGGTTTCCTGTTTTGCAAGCTGTCCGGATTGATTGCGGCCCTGAGGGACAGAGGACCCTGGAGGTCGCATTCGGGCACTGGGACTCGGGACGTGGGCGGAAGGTTGAGAACGTCAACTTAATCTGTAAGGCTGCGCGCGCTTTGCGCACAGCTCCCCTCCCGCTCCGCGCGTACGCCGCGCTGTCCCTGCTCGCCGTGTGCCTCGCGAGCGCGCCTGCCGTGGCACAGAAGCTGCCGGCTGTCGTGGTGACGGGGGCACCCGCGGCGCCCTCTCCGGTCAACGATGTCGGCACGGGGCTCTGCATGGCGTCCAGCGTGTGGACGCGCACCGCGAACGAGTTTCCGCAGAGCCAGTCGCTCTACACGGAAAGCCTGAACGCATACATGGAGGAGAACAGCGGGGCGCGCATGACATCCGTGCTGCGCTCCGCGTTCGACCTGTCGAACAACCTGAATGACGGTCGCATCCTGAGCTTCGGCGACTTCATCAACGTGGTCTCGGGCTGTTCTCAGGGTGGTTGCCCCTTCCACTACAACGATTCAAGCACGCGCTTCGTCTCACGCTTTCGCGGCTACTTGAATGTCACTCCGGCCATGGTCGGACGCGTCCTGCACTTCGGCTTCTACGCCGATGACGCCATCAGCTTTGTCCTGTTCGACAAGGCCAGCAGGCGCTACGACGTCATCATCCGGCCACCGGAAATCGGGGCTCCGACACGGCGCACCACCAACTCCGTCACCTTCACCCAGGCAGGGCTCTATGCCCTGGAGCTGCTCTACGTGCAGATCGTGGAGCACGCTGCATTGGAGTTCTCTGTTCTGGACGGAGCGTTCACGGACTTCGATCGACCCGCAGGCCAGGCCCCGGTCGTCCCGCTCAACTCTTCCGGCTTCTCTCTGGTCGAGCCTGCCCAGTTCTACCAGACCGAGACCGGCCGCCCGTCGTTCCCGGACAACCTGGACCAGTGCGTCCAGTGCAACCGCCAGTTCGCGAACCAGCCCGGCAATGGCAGTTGTGGTTCGTCCTACTACTGCAACTCCGCTGCGCTCTGCGCGCCCTGTGACACGAACCTCCTTTGCGGAAGCACGTGCACGCCGTGCGGACCAACCGCGCCCATCTGCGCCGAGGTCAACGGCCAGTTCACCTGCGTCGCTTGCACCCAGAACAGTGACTGCGCCACGGGCCGCTGCGACACCACCACCAACGTGTGCACCGGTTGCGTCCGCGATTCCGACTGCGGCTCCGGCCAGGTCTGCGACGAGCCGAACTTCACCTGCGTCCAGTGCACCTCCGACGCGGAGTGCCCCGGCAGCCAGGTCTGCAACCTCACCGCGAGCACCTGCGTCGAGTGCAACAAAGACACCCAATGCGACCGCGGTGAGAGCTGCTCCAACAACGTCTGCACGCCCTGCAACACCAACGACGCCTGCGCCGGCAACTCCTGCAACTGCTGCCCCAATGGCACCCAGTGCGCCGCGCCCACTCCCGGCGCCCCGCCCTCCTGCGTCGAGTGCACCACCGACAGCCAGTGCTCCAACGGCCAGCGCTGCGACACCCTGAACGGCGCCTGCGTCGACAGCGTCGCCGAGTGCAACACCTCCGACCGCTGCGGCCCCGGCTGCTCCAAGTGCCCCGGTGAGCGCCCCTACTGTCTCGACGGCGAGGTCTGCGTCCAGTGCCGCAACGACCTGGAATGCGGCGACGGCCAGACCTGCGTCAGCGGTGAATGCAGCTCCTGCACCACCGACAAGCGCTGCGGCCCGCGCTGCGACTCGTGCGGCGAGGGCGCTCCGTTCTGCCTCTCCGACGGCACCGCGCAGAACAGCGTGTGCGTGGGCTGCGTCAACGACACCGACTGCGGCAGCGGCAAGTGCGACCCCACCACCCGCACCTGCACCAACACCGGCGCCTGCGCCGTGACGTGCGAGCAGGGGCGCGTGTGCGACGGCTCCACGTGCGTCGAGTGCTTCGCCGATGCCCACTGCCCCTGCGGCGGCACCTGCGACCTCACCTCCAACACCTGCCTCGAAACCTGCGCCGACAGCGGCGACTGCCTGGGCGTCGAGTTCTGCTCCGCCGAAACCCAGCAGTGCGAACGCGGCCGCCGCAAACCCGGCACCGAACCCCAGGGCGGCGCCTTCTGCTGCGGCACCACCGCCGAGGACACCCCCACCGGCAGCACCGCCATGCTGGTCACCCTCGCCCTGGGCTTCCTCTTCCTGCGCTCCACCCGCCGCGTCCGATGAAGCCCTCCCGCACGCCGCTCCTCCCGCTGCTGCTGGCCCTCGCGCTGTCCACCGCCGCCCACGCCGCGCCGGATCCGCGCTTCAACATCCAGGTCTTCCGCCCATCCGGCGCGCCGCAGGACCTGGTGATGGTCACCCAGTCCCGGCCCCTGTCCCACCTGTCCGTCGCCGCCGGGCCCTACTTCAGCTACTCCCTCAACCCGCTCTCCCTCGTCCCCAAGGACGGTGACCTGGGCTCCATCAGCCTCGTGGGCAACCGGCTCCAGCTGGACGTCATGGCCACCGTCGGCCTCTTCGACTGGTTCGAGGTCGGCGTGGACATGCCGCTCGTGCTCCTCCAGGGCGGCCAGAACCTGGAGGTCATCGGCACCGAGGGGCCCGTGGAGAGCTTCGCCCTGGGCGACCTCCGCCTCATGGGCAAGGTGGCCATCCCCGGCTTCCGCCGCTCCGCGGAGGGCCACGGCTGGGGCGCGTCACTCACGCTCAACGTCAGCTTCCCCACCGGCGTGCAGGAGGCCTTCGCGGGCGACGGCGAGCTCACCTGGGCACCAGGCCTGGTGCTCGACTACCGCTTCGAGTCCGGCATCCTCCTCGCCTTCAACGGCGGCTTCTGGAAGCGGCCGGACGTCATCTTCAGCGGCACGCAGCTGGGCGACATGGCGCCGTTCGGCCTGGGCACGGAGGTGCCCCTGCTGCGCGGCAGCGGCATCACCGCGCTCGCCATGGTGAACGGCGCGTTCGGCCTCAAGAAGGCTCCGGGCCAGGAGCGGCAGATTCCCGCGGAGCTGCTCATCGGCCTGCGCTGGTACAGCTCGCTGGGCGTCACCTTCACCTTCGGCGGTGGCCTGGGCTGCGGCTGCTCGCTGGCGTCGCCGAACCTGAGCTTCTTCACGTCCATCATCTGGGTGCCCGCCAAGACGCGCGAGTGGGAGGCCATCGAGCGCTTCAAGGAGCCGCCCGAGCCGCCCCCGCCGCCCGTGGACCCTGACAACGACGGCGTCATCGGTGAGCGCGACCGCTGCCCCAACCTCGCGGGCCCGGTGGAGAACAGCGGCTGCCCGGACACCGACGCGGACTCCGACGGCGTGGTGGACCGCATCGACAAGTGCCCGGACGTCCCGCAGGGCAAGCGCGGCCGCGACGGCTGTCCGCTCGCGCGCACGTCGGGGAACAAGATCGTCATCCTGGAGCAGGTGAACTTCGCCACCGACCAGGACGTCATCCTCTCCGAGTCCTACCCGGTGCTGGAGGAGGTCGCGCGGGTGATGGAGGAGAACCCGAAGATGGACCGCATCCTCATCGAGGGTCACACCGACTCGCGCGCCAGCGACCAGTACAACCTGGAGCTGTCCAAGCGCCGCGCCGCCAGCGTGAAGCGCTTCCTCATCGAGACCGGCGTCGCCGCGGAGCGCGTGTGCTCGCAGGGCTACGGGCGCAGCATGCCCCTGGCCGACAACGCCACGGAGGAGGGCATGGCCCTCAACCGCCGCGTCGAGTTCACCATCCAGCCGCCTGCCGACGGTCCCCGCCCGCCCTGCCCGGACGACGCGGAGGCCGCGTCCAAGAAGAAGGGCGGCAAGCGCCCCGCGCCGAAGTCCCCGGCGCCGACCAAGAAGCAGCCGTAGCGGCCGTCGCCTCGGGGGCCGCCGCTTCAGTGCGGCGGGCCCGGTGTCGAAACGGCGGAGCTACTCGACGATGAAGTCCGCGGCCGTGCGGCGGCGGCCGGCCACCACCGACACCACCGCGCGGCCCTTGCCCACGGCCGTCACGCGGCCCTCGGGCGACACCGTCACCACGGCGGCATTCGAGCTGAACCACTCCAGCGGCACCTTCTCCAACGCCACGCCGTTGCGGTTGTACGCGCGCGCCTGGACCATCACCGACTGGCCCTTCTTCTTGAAGGTGTACGAGGTGAGGTTCAACCCCAGGCGGGCGAAGTCCGGCGGCACCACCTGCACGGCGATGGCGCGGTTCAGGTGCCCCAGCGTCGCGGTGACGGTGGCCACGCCGGCCGACGCGGCGATGAGCTCGCCTTTTTCCACGCGCGCCACGGCCTCGTTGCTGGAGCGGAAGGCGGGCTCCGCGTCCGCGATGACGTGGCCCGCTTCATTGCGCGCCACCACGCGCACCTTGAGGGTGCGCCCCACCTCCACGAAGTCCGCGCCCGGCGCGCGCACGTCCAGCGACGCGAGGATGGTGAGGTCCAGCGGCAGCGCCGCCTTCGCCCGTCCGCCCTGCACGCCGATGATTGTCTTTCCGGACTTGCGCGCCACCACCGTGCCGTCCTCCAGCACGGAGGCCACCTCCGGCGCGGAGCTGGTCCAGCGCAGGCGCGTGTCCATCATCTTGCGCCCGTCCGCGTCCAACACCGTGTAGCTGAGCGGCAGGTTCTGCCCCTGCGTGCGCAGGTAGCGCAGCTCGGGCGGATCCAGCGTGATGGTCGTGGGCGACGGTCCACACGCACCAAGGACACCCAGCGCGAGGAAACCCAACAGGGAAAAGGAGATGGGACGTGAGGTCTTCACGAAGGCAGGCACGGGGGCAGGTGGGGAAGGGCCGAGTCTACCGGTGGACCACCCAAAGGGCGTGAAAACCGCGAGCGCCCGCGTCGAAGTCCGCGCGCCTGCACGCCTGCTGACGACTACTGCCCATTTCCACGGCGCGGGGTCCGGGCCTCCATCGACCCCAACACCTGCGCGGCCAGGGCCTCCCCTTCCCGCCAGCCCGCCACCCGGGCGCGCTCCCTCGCCTGCTCCAGCCGCTCGCGCGCCTCTGGCGCACGGCCTCCCGCCACCAGCAGGCGCCCGGCGTTGTAGTGGATGCGCGCCACCTCCTGGGCGTCCCCACCCTGCTCGGCCAGGGCGAGCGCGCGCTCCAGGTCCGACAGCGCCTGGGCCGGCTCGCCCGCGAGGACCCGCAGGCCCGCGAGCTGCGACAGCGCCCGCGCCTGGCCCACCGCGCTGCCCACCGACCGCGCCTGCTCCGCCGCGCGCGTGAAGGCCACCCGCGCCCGGTCCAGTTGCCCCAGCCGCTGCTGCAGCCGGCCCAGGAGCAGGTAGTGCTCCCAGAAGAAGTCCGCCATGTGCGGGGTCCGGTTCCCCATGCGCTGGAAGGCGCGCGCCAGCAGCTCCACCGCGGCCGTCGTCTCGCCCTTGGCCTCGCGCACGCGCGCGAGCTCGCCCAGCACCAGGGCCTCGGCCTCCGGATCCGAGCCCGCCGGCCCCTGCGCCATGCTGAGCCGCACCTCCGCGTCGTCCACGCGCCCCAGCTTCAGCTCCGCGACGGCCAGGCGCCGCGCGGCCTCCGCCCACCGGCCGGGTGTCTGCATCACCGGCACGCGGTCCAGCCACGGCGTCACCAGCCCGTCCACGGCGGCGGGGTCCGTCTGCGTGAGACATCCCGCCGCGCGCGCGAGCACGTCCAGCTGCCAGCGCACCACCGCCGCCGTCGCGCCGGGCGCCCGGCCCAGGGCCCAGCGGAAGAACTCCACCGCCGAGCGCCACTCGCCTCGCGCCGCGAACCAGTCGCCCGCCCGCTCGCACGCGACCGGCGCGCCGGAGGCATCCGCGCCCAGCAGGTGGTCCGCCACGCGCACCTCGCGGGCCGGCTCCTGCACGAACGCCTCGTCCTCCAGCGTCTCCGCCAGCTCCTGGTGCGCGCTCCGCAGCTGCGGGGGCGACAGGCGCTCGCGCAGCACCTGCCGCGCCTCCTCGCTCGTGAAGCGGAAGATGCCGGGCTGCCCGGGCACGGGCACCACCCACTCCGCGTCCTCCAGCACCCCGGCGCCGTCCGTGGCCGTCAGCGACGCGCGCACCAGCTCCGCGGAGAAGAGCGAGCCCTCCACCGCGGCCCGCTGGAGGAAGCGCAGCGACGCGGCGGGCAGCAGCTCCAGCCGCGCGCCCAGGGCCTGCCCCAGGCCTTGCGGCAGCGCCGCGGGGGACAGCGGGCCATTGGACTGGAAGCCGCCCTCCGTGCGCTGCAACACCCCCACCGACACCAGCAGCCGCACCAGCGCCAGCGCATGCGCGGGATTGCCGCGCACCCGGTCCGCCACCGCCCGCTCCAGCGACGGAGACAGGGCCATGCCCAGGCTCGCGGTGAGCAGCGCGTTCAGCTCCGACGGCGACAGCCCCTCCAGCACCGTCACGGGCTGGGACGCCAGGGCCGTGGGCACCGCGTCCACGTCACCCGTGGCCACCAGCGACACGCCCAGCTCCTTCGCCGCGAGCAGCCCCGCGAGCATCTCCAGCGACGGGCCGTCCACGCGGTGCACGTCGTCCACCAGCAGCAACAGGCCGGACGGCTTCGCCACGCGCTGGATGGCGTCCACCACCGCTCCGTCTCCCGCCGGCAGGAGTCCGCCGCCCACGGGCGCGCCCCGCGCGAGCCTCCGCCAGAGCGCCGCGGCCTCCGGTTCGGAGAAGCCCAGCCCCGACAGCGGAGGCAGCGACGCGTCTCCGCCCGTGGCGGCCCGCGACAGCGCGGCGAGCACCGTTCGCCACAGTCCCAGCGCTCCTGCGGAACGAGGATCTCCACCCCACGCGTACACCACGCGCGGCGAGGCGCCCGCTGCCAGCTCCGCCACCGCCTCCAGGAAGCGGCTGCGGCCCACGCCCGAGGGCCCCACGAAGAGCCGCGCGCCGCCTTCGCCCTTGCACGCCGACTCCACCACCATCGCCGCCTGGGTCAGCGCCTCGTCGCGCCCCACCAGCGCGTCCACGCGGGTCGCGGGCGCGCCGGACTCCACCCGCCACGCCGTGCCGCCGGGCAGCTCGCGCGCCATGCCGATGCGCACCCCTCCCGCCTCCACCAGCAGCGCCTTCACCGAGGCGCCCACCAGCAGTTCTCCAGACACCGCCGCGTCCGCCAGCGCCTGCGCCCGCTCCAACCCCAGGCCGGACAGCCGGGGCGCCCCGGCCTCCGCGCTCGAGCGCACCACGCCGGACTCCAGGCCCCGCCGCACGTTCAGGCCCGCGCCGCCCAATTCCTCCGCGCACTTCAGCGCCCGCGTCGCGTCGTCCGGGCGAGCCTGCGGCAGGCCGAAGGGCAGACACCAGTGCGTGTCCGACAGCGCCATCGCCTCCACGTGGTGGCGCGCGGAGACCTGCGCCACCACCTCGCGCAACCGGGCAGCGTGGGCCGGCTCGCTCGCGACCACCAGCAGCGTGAGCCGGCGCATCTGCGCCTGCGCGTCCATCGCGCGGATCTTCACCGTGGGGCCCGGGGCCTCGTCTCCCAGGGCCGGAGGTCCGTCGTCATCCCCGGTGGCGGACGGAGGCGCGGACAGGGCGGAGACCAGCGGCGCGGGCACCTCCATCGTCGGGTCGGTGGGCGGCTCGTGCACGGCGCCGTCACCGCGGCGCGCGGGCGCCTTGGCCGTCGGCGCGTCAGGGAGGTCCTCGTCGCCCAGGTGCACGGGCGGCTCGCGCAGCGCGGGCATCAGCGGGAGCTTGGGCGCGGCGCCTCCCGACGACGGCGTGAGCGACTTCTGCGCGGCGTCCACGCCCATGGGCGTGAGCGAGTTGCCGCACGCGGGACAGAAGCGACTGGTCGCGCTGGTGGACTGGCCACAGCGCGGGCACGACACGTTGGAGGGCTCGCGGACCTGGGGCAGGCCGGGCTCGCCGCTGCCCGCGTCGCGCAGCCGCGCCAGCACCGTGTCGCCCACCAGCCGCGTCACCACCGCGGGGACGCTCTCCTCCGGCGGCTCCGGCGTTTCATCCAGATAGGACTGGAGCGCGCGGGCCACGTCCGCGCAGCGGGCGAAGCGCTGGCCGGGGGCGCGGTGGAGCATGCGCAGGATGATCTGCTCCAGCAGCGGCGACAGCCCCTCCACGAACTGCGAGGGCTTGGGCACCGCCGCCAGCGCGATGCGCCGCATGGCCTCCGCGGGGTTGTCCGTGTCGATGAACGGCCGGCGCGTGCACAGCTCCCACAGCACCACGCCCAGCGCGAACTGGTCGCTGGTGCCGGAGACGGGCTCGTTGCGCACCTGCTCCGGCGACATGTATCGCAGCTTGCCCTTGAGCACGCCCGTGCGCGTGCGGCTGGCGCGGATGGTCGCCTTGGCCACGCCGAAGTCCACCACCTTCGTCAGGCCGTCCAGGCGCACCATGATGTTCTGCGGGCTGATGTCCCGGTGCACCAGCTCCAGCGACGCGCCCTGGCTGTCTCGCGCGTGGTGCGCGTGGTCCAGTCCCAGCGCCGCGTCGCGGATCATCTGCGCGCAGGCGCGGTGGGGCAGCGGCGTGCCGGCCCGCTGCGACGCCTTCGCCAGACGGCCCAGGTTCTCGCCCTCGATGTACTCCATGGCGATGTAGAACGTGCCCTGCCACGCGCCGACCTCGTACAGCGAGACGACGTTCGGATGGTTCAGGTGCGCCGCGACGCGGGCCTCGTCCAGGAACATCTCCACCGAGCCGTCGTGCTCCAGCAGGTCCGGCAGCAGGCTCTTGAGGATGACGGGGCGCTCGAAGCCGCTGACGCCCACCTGACGTGCCAGGAAGATTTCTCCCATGCCCCCCACGGCCACGCGGCGCAGCACCGCATACCTGCCGAAGATGAGTGAAGACGGGGAAGCACCGGACACCATCGCCCTTGAACCGTACCCAGCGATCCCCATCCCCCGCCAGTCCCCGGCCCTTCGCTTTCGCACGAGGTGCCATTAGCCACTCCGCCCCCGTGTGGGGTCCTGACTTACCGGGCACGAGTCACGTGGACCCAGGCATGTTTCAGACGTGCCAGGTCAGACGCCCCGCCTGCTCGGACGCACCGGGCGCGAGGGTCAACGGCGACACATACAGCCCGCGCCGCTCCCGCTTCCACCAGGCCCCGGTGCGCTGGCGCTCCGTCCGGGACGTCATCCGGTAGTCGTGGAGCACCGCCCTCACGAGCCGGGGCGGACGGTCCGGGAAGGGGTTGGACGCGAACAGCCCCAGCACCTCCGGCGAGCCCTCCAGCAGCCGCTCCATCAGGGCCAGGAACCACGAGGGCGGCGACCCCAGCGCGGCGAACCACATCTGCCAGTCCAGCCGGGGCTGATGCGGGGCAACCTGGCGCGGTGGCCGGTCCACACCCGACGTCTTGTATCGGAACGGGTACTCCAGCCAGTGCACGCCGTCGTCAGAGCCCTCCACCGTGATTTCCGGCCGGTCCACTGTCATCACCGCGAACAGGCCGTAGGAGTTCACCGAGTGCAGCGGCGCCACCCGGTCCTCCAGCCAGTCCACCGCCCGCACCAGGCGCTCCGGACCGCGCGGCCACCACCCCATCCGGCGGAGCTGCTCCACGGTGCCCAGCGTGAGCAATGGCACCGCCGCGGCCACGGACAGCGCCAAGCCCGGCACCGACGGACGCCGCGCGGGCCCGGCGTCGCGCCACAGCGCCTCCGGCAGCACGCGCCGCAGGGCCGCGTCGTCCAGCAGCCACAGCCCCAGGGCCAGCGACTGGACGTTGAAGAAGCCGTAGTTGCCCGTGGCCATGATGGCCGCCTGCAACGCGGAGAGGATGCCGAAGGCGGCCTGCCGCACGCGCCGGGGACCGAAGGCGAGGAACGGCACCGCTGTCTCCGCCGCGAGCACCGCCGCCGTGCCCGCGTGGCGCACCTGGCGCGGGAGCTGATGCGCGGCCCAACCGCCGCGCGTGGGCAGGGGCGCGGTCTCGAAGTACACGTCGCACGCGCTCAACTCGCGCCACGTCCGGTCGCCCGAGTGGAACTTGCTGATGCCCGATCCGAAGTAGAGCCGGAACACGAGCATCCGGAAGAGGAACACCTCCAGCGCGGACACGTCCCGCTTCCCCAGCCCGGGCCTCACGCCGACCGGCGCAGTGAGCGCGCCCACCAGCCCCATCTCCAACAGCAGCACGTCCCACTGGAACGACAGGAATTCACGCCCCAGTGACACATAGGACAGATACAGCGCCCACAGCGCGGCGGCGCTCGGGAGCGGGGCCACGTTGAGGAGCAGCGCCAGCGACAGGGCCTGCCCCACGCGGCAGCCGCGCACCAGCGTCACATCCGACGCGTCCTTCCAGAACACGGAGGGACGGCGCCATCGGCCCTGCGCGGCCCAGCGCTCGGACTGTGCGACGTCTCGAATAGGACGAATGCCCTTCTCCCCGTAGAGCCCCAGCACCTGCTTCCCCAGCGACGTGAAGGCGATGAGGAACGTGCCGCCCAGCAGACGCATGAAGGCCCAGCGCACCAGCCGGTGCTCCGCGGGCTCCGTCACGCGGCTGAACAACAAGGTGTCCCACCGCGACGCGCGCCGGCGGTGGTGCGCGATGACCGAATACACCGCGCCCGCCACGTGCCGGACGCCGGGCACCAATCCCAGCCGCGCGGCAAGGCGCGTGCTCCAGCGAGGCGACCAGGCGAGCATGCGGAGGACAGCCTCCGCGCCGGACGAGCGGCGCCCCGACGGCTCCACCAACTGCATCGCCCGCAGCATGTCTTTTCTGGAAATGCCCAGGAGCTTGAGCAGCCACCTGCTCCCGCGCGCGAAGCGCACCCGGCCACCGGTGTCCTGGCGCCAGCGAGCCACCCAGCGCTTGCAGAAGCCGCAGTCCCCATCGAACAGCACCAGCGGTCGCATCTCGTGGGTCATCGCGCGCATCGGGTCGCTCCTTACGTCCGACGACAAAGGTGCGCGCGGCGAGCGGGATGCGAAGGGGACAAGAGGGCTCGCCGGAGGGGCAGGCGGGCAGCGGAGCGCGCACCCCTGACATCCGGGGACAGGTGCCTAGGTTTGTCCGCATGAGCGAGCCCAAGGCCCAGGCGAAGAAGACGGTTGAAATCGTCCCCGGCGTGCACCACTGGACCGTCTCCGACGACCGGCTCGGCGGCATCCGCAGCGACGCCTACGCGGTGGTGGATGACGACGGCACCGTCACCCTCATCGACCCGCTGCCCATCGACGAGAAGCTCCTGAGCAAGCTGGGCGACATCGACGCCATCGTGCTCACCGCGGGCAACCACCAGCGCTCCGCGTGGCGCCTGCGCAAGGTGTTCGGCGTGCCCGTCTGGGCTCCGGAAGGCGCGCAGGGCCTGGAGGAGAAACCGGACTTCGAATACGTGAACGGCACCACGCTGCCGGGCGGCCTCAACACCTTCCAGACACCAGGGCCCACGGAGGCCATGTACACGCTGTGGCTCCAGAAGAGCCCGCACGCCGTGGTGTTCATCTCCGACCTGCTGTCACACGAGGTCCGGCGCACACCCACCTTCGTCCCCGGCGAGTACCAGGACGAACCGCTGCGCACGCGCAGCAGCATCCAGCGCATCCTGGACCACCTGCCCATCCAGACCGTCTGCTTCGCGCACGGCGCGCCCATCCTCAAGGACGGCGCCAGCGCCCTGCGCAAGGCCCTGGAACAGGACGACGAGTTCCCGCACGCCCCCGCGCCCTGAAACTCAGCCCGGAGGCACTTCGCGCACCAGCACGTGGCCTGCGTCCTGGCCCGGAGGCACCAGCTCCAGCCGTGCCCCGGCCTCCGCCCGGTCCAGCAGCGTGCCCAGCGATAACAGGTCGGTGACGGGGATGCGCGTGGCGGGCGCGGGCGCATCCCCCCGGAGCATCGCCCGGGCCACGCGGGCCTCGTCGGAGAGGTCCGTCTCGTAGACGAAGGTGCGCTCGTCGTAGTCGTGGCCGCCGGGGACGCGCCCCACCAGCCGCATGGGCCCCAGCCGCGAGTGCACGCGCACGGCGGGGTTGTCCCACTGGGTGACGCCGCGCAGCCGCTTCGCGCGCACCATGCCCAGCGTGAGCAGCTTCACCCACGCGGACGCGCCCCGGCCCGGCAGGAAGCTGAACAGCGACACGCCCACGAACAGCCCCGGCGTCAGCGACGGCGCCACGTAGCAGGCCGCGCCAATGGCCGACTCCTCGTCCGCCAGCAGCAGCCGCTCGCGCGCGGGCGCCTTGAGCAGCCGCGCGGGACAGCGCAGCAGCCCGATGGCGCCGGGCAGCAGGTACAGGTCCGACAGCACCCAACGCGGCACGCCGATGCCGCCGAACGCCAGCTGATTGAGCGTGAGGTATTGCCGCGCGAGCTCCGCGTTGTGCTCCGCCAACAGGTGCGTCACCGGGATGCCGTACGGCAACAGGTCCAGTGACGGGACGTGCACGCCGGAGCCCAGCGCCTGCAACGACAGCTCCGGGGTCGAGGCGAAGAACGCCTGGGCCTGCGATGCGAGCTCACCCGCCATCGGCTTCGATGTCCTTCGCCACGACGTCCAACCGGTACTCGGGCGGAATCGAAACGCGCGAGGCATCCACCGGCGCGCGCGACACGAGGCAGCGCGACGAACCGCCACCCTTCTCCGTCAGCTCCGGCATCGGCATGGACACCACGCGCAGGCCCAGGCGCTCGAAGGTCTCCACGATGTGCGCGGGCATCACCGTGGGCGCGAGCAGGTCCCTGCCCAGCGGCAGCCCGTTCGTCGCATAGCGGCGGATGTCCGCTTCCGTCACCCGCACCAGCCGGTTCGCGCCGAAGCGCTGCTCCAGGAGCGCCACCGACTCCGGCGCCATCACGTCCGGGCACACCACCAGCCGGTCCACCGCCGGCAGGGGCAGCACCGCCATGTTCCCGTGGAACGCGGGCTCGCGCACCTGCACGCGCAGCACCTCGCCGGGGAAGGACTTCTGGGCCGCCTCCAGTCCGTCGAGCGTCGTGCGCCCGCCCCAGAACAGCAGCGTCACACCGTCGAACGCCGCCACGTCGCCGTGCGCCTCCCAGATGCCCACGCCTGGATCCACCACCTCCAGGCCCAGGCGCCGGGCCAGCGGCGTCCAGTGGTCGCGCTCCGTGAAGCGATGCGCGCTCATCATCTTGGGCAGGAGGAACAGCGGGGCCTGGCCCTCGCGCGCCACCACCTGGCCGCACTCGGCCGCGTAGGGCATGCCCGTCAGCGCGTCCGACGGCGAGGGCAGCGCCACCACCGTGCCGCCTCGGGACTCGATGTGCCGGGCCAGCGTCAGCCACTCCCGCCGTGCGCCTCGCGCATCCGCCGGAGCAGCCTCACGGCTGCGGAAGTTCGAACGGCCCCGCAACGCCCAGCCCCGGCCCGGGGGCGACATGAGGAAGAGGTCCATCATCCCTCGCTTCTAGCCGCCGGCCCGGGGCGTCACAACGCATCCGTCTCCAGGCTTGAGAAAACAGTCTGGCAAAATGCCATGGCCGCCCGTCTCCTCTCATTTCTCCCCGAAAGGGGGTTGCCCCACCGCCCCGCGCGCATGGCATTCTCGCGCTTTTTGAGCACAAACGGGGCTGGGGATTCATGCACTTCGAGTTGGCCTTCGTGCTGCTCTTCTCCATCGCGACAGCGGTGGCGATCGCGGCGCGCTACTTCAAGTTTCCGTACACGGTGGCGTTGGTGCTGGCGGGCCTGGGCCTGGGCATCGTGCAGGCCTTCGAACCGCCGCACCTGACGAAGGAGCTGCTGTTCGCGGTCATCCTGCCGGGGCTGCTGTTCGAGGCGGCGTTCCACGTGGACTTCCGCAAGTTCATGAAGAACAAGCTGGCCATCACCTCGCTGGCGATTCCGGGCCTGGTGGCGTCCATGGCGCTCACGGCGCTGCTGCTGTCCCCGGCCATGAGTGGGCTGAACGCGCTGGAGGGCTTCGGCCTCATCCACGCCATGGTGTTCGCGTCGCTCATCGTGTCCACGGACCCCATCGCGGTGGTGGGCCTGTTCAAGGCGCTGGGCGCGCCCAAGCGGCTGGCCATCCTGGTGGAGGGTGAGAGCCTGCTCAACGACGGCACCTCCGTGGTGCTCTTCACGCTGGTGGTGGGCGTGGCCGGAGGCCAGGCGTTCACCGCGGGCGGCGCGGTGATGGACTTCATCAAGGTGGCGGGCATGGGCGCCGTCATCGGCGCGGCGGTGGGCTTCGCGGTGGGCAAGGTCATCCTGCGCGTGGAGGACGCCATGGTGGAGATCACCTGCACGGTCATCGCCGCGTACGGGTCCTTCGTGGTGGCGGAGCACTTCCACTACTCGGGCGTCATCGCCACGGTGGTGGCCGGCATGGTGTGCGGCAACTGGGCGGCCCAGGAGGGCATGGGCCCCACGGTGCGCATCGCGGTGGAGAGCTTCTGGGAGTACCTGGCGTTCGCGCTCAACTCGGTGGTGTTCCTGCTCATCGGCCTGGAGGTGCAGCTGTCGTCGCTGCTCGACTCGTGGCTGCCCATCCTGCTGGCGTACGGGGCGGTGCTGCTGGGCCGCGCGGTGGTCGTCTATGGCGTGTCCGGCCTGTTGCGGTTCACGTCGGAGAAGCTGCCGTGGAAGTGGAGCGCGGTGCTCACCTGGAGCGGCCTGCGCGGCGCGGTGTCCATGGTGCTGGTGCTCGGCCTTCCGAACGACTTCGCCCACCGCGAGCTCCTGGTGAACATGACGTTCGGCGTGGTGGTGCTGTCCATCATCGTCCAGGGGCTCACCATGGCGCCGGTGCTCAAGGCGCTGGGCATCACCGGCATCAAGGACGTCTACCAGGAGCAGTACGAGCTGGCCCGCGGCAAGCTGGGCGCCATCCACGCGGCGCTCGCGTCGCTGGAGACCATGCGCCGTGGCCGCGAGATTCCAGTGGACACGCTGGAGCCCCTGGAGCGCGACTATCAGCAGAAGGCGCAGGCGGTGGAGCAGGAGCTCATCACGCTCAAGCAGCAGTCCAACCGCTTCCACGACGAGGAAAAGCAGGAGGCCATCCGCCGCGTCCTCATCGTGGAGAAGGACGCCCTCTTCAGCGCCTACCAGCAGGGCACGCTCAACAAGGAGGTCTACGAGCACCTCACCGCGGAGCTGGACGAGCGCATCGCCAAGGCGAAGGACGCGGAGGTCCACGTCCCGGAAGAGAACGCCCACCCTCCCCCGCCGCAGGCCCTGGCCTCCTGAGCAGCCACCAGGGGCGGCGTCAGCTCGCGCCGCCCTCCACGCGCGACTGGAGCACCGCGCCCAGCACGTCCGCGGTGTCCTCGCGCAGCCGCGACAGGTGCGTGTAGAGCATGTCCTCCACCTGGGCCACCGCCTCCTTCGGCGCGCCCGCCTCGCGCAGCCCCGCCAGCACCGCGTAGGTGGCCACCGCCAGAGGCCCCATGTAGCCGCGCGACTCCTCCCAGAACTCCTCGAAGCACGGCACCGCCTCGCCCGCCACCACGCGCGCGAGACGCCCCAGGCACGCCTCCCAGTAGGCGCGGTGCGCGTCCCGGGCCGCGTCGTCCGCGAACGGCCCCTGGCGCAGCTCCAGCCGCGTGCCGTCCTCCGCGAGATGGAAGGTCAGCTCCGCCCGGGTGCGCCCCGGCGGCACCGGCCCGCCACCCTCCCAGTCCATCTCCAGCGCCAGCAACCGCCCCGGATCCACCTCCACGATGCAGCCCACCTGCGAGAACGCACGACCCGCCGAGTCCCTCAGGCCAATCCGGTAGGGCTGGCCCAACGCACCGGGGTCCGGCGCGTGCGTGCGGTAGCAGCCCGGCGGCGCGCCGAACCAGCGGCGGATGAGCGCGGGCTCGGACAAGGCGGGGAACACCGCGTCCGGCGGCGCGGGCAGCTTCCACTCCAGCGTCAGGTCGCTCACGCCCGCACCCCCGAGCGCGTGCGCAGCTCGAAGCGCGGCACGTTCGCCAGCTGCTCCGCGGGCGCGCGGTACTGCTCCACCACCAGGCTGATCCGCGACTCCTGCATCGACTCCGCGCCGGAGGTGATGGCCTCCACCTCATGCAGCAGGTCGCCCCGGAACATCACCAGCGCGTTCTGCTGCGGCGTCAGCTCCGCCACCCGACCTCCCCGGTGGTACAGCCGCAGCGCCCCGCCCCGGAGTTCCTTCGGAACCTGGACATAGAGCACGCTCACCGCCACCGGGCAGCCGATACTCGGACCGTAGAATTCAAGACTCCGGTCGATGTGCGCCGCGACGTTCCGGCCCTTGCCCACCAGCAGCGGGTTGAGCAGGAACGCGTTGCACTCCGGCAGGAGCGTCTTCGCCAGGTACGGCGCGAACGCCGGGAAACGCTCGTGGACGTCCGGCAGCGCGTCCCGGCGGAACGTCAGCGAGAAGCCGTACGTGCCGGAGAACTGCCCCGACAGGTTCGACTCTCCCAGGAGCGACGAGCCCAGGATGGCCGAGCGGATGGAGGCCATCGTCTCCTCGGGGAGGACGTCCGGAGTGCGGTGGAAGAAGGTGTCGAGCCGGAAGGCTCCACCCCACGGTGGCTGGAAGCGCATGGCCCCGGAGTCTACCCACCCACGCCGCGCTGCCCCATCCCCCGCCGTCACTCGGGAGGAAGCCCTCCACACCCCACGAGCAACACAACGCGTCAATCCCTGACAACACGGCGCGTCAGGGATGATATCAATTTCGCTTATTTATCAGTTATCAGGCCTAAGTCGAATTCTCCGACATCCCACCTTGCGACTCCCAGGCGTTCAGACTTTCTTCGGACAAGCTACGAAGTCCCCTTCGCAGCGCTCGCCGTCCCACGCCCCATCCACCCCCACAATGGAGTTGCAACCATGAGCCGAAGCAGACTCACGGGAATCGCGCTCGCATTCCTGGCCGTCAGTTGTCTGGCGGTTCCCTCCGCAGAAGCCGCCACGTATGGCGTTACGCCATCGGGCACATCCGCCCTCTTCTACGTCGACACGACGGACTGGGCGGACATCCACTACAAGCTCAACGACGGCCTCCAGCAGAACCTCCGCATGGCGGTGACGGGCGGGCGCAACCAGTACACCGTCACGGGCCTGAGCAACGGCAACTCCATCGACTATTTCTTTACGTACTGGGACGTGTCCTGCGCCTGCGCGCGTGACACGGCCTGGACGCGCTACACGCATACCGGCACGGGTGGCGGCACGGACGCGGGCACGGGCACGCCTGACTCCGGCACGGGCACGCCCGACGCGGGCCCTCCGCCCAACGGCGACGCGGGCCCGGTGGTGCCGCTGTTCACCAGCGCCACCGCGCTGGAGCCGGCCACGGTGGAGAACACCTCCACGGCCATCATCACCCGCGTGGGCGACCGCGTTCGCGACCGCCACATGCGCGAGGACATGTACCAGGCGTACGACCACTACCTGAAGCTGTACTTCGAGAAGCGCACCCACTGGATTGAGATCGTGGACGAGGTCGCCAAGGGCGGCAGCGTCATCACGGTGAACCTGTACACGATTTATCCGTATGACTCGCCGGACTTCCGCGCGTTCTTCCGCGGCCTCAACACGGTGGCCGAGTACTTCCACAACGCGGACTTCGTGAAGGTGAACGACTACAAGTACACGTCGTCGGTGAACTTCAACGCCAAGGAAGGCCGCGCCATCCGCGTGGGTGACCGGATGGAGCTGGAGATTGGCGTGTTCCTCCAGGCGCCGGTGGAAGGCCGCTTCAACTACTACTCCACGGGCATGCTCTACATCGTGGGCCAGGGCGGCATCGTGCCCTTCGAGGGCCAGGGCGGCATCCGCGACTCCTTCCCGCTGCCGGACAAGGCCTGGGCGGGCGGCCGCACCACGCTGCACACGCCGTTCTCCAACGAGCCGGACAACCGCTTCCTGCAGATGGCCACCAACCTGGCGCCGGTGAACGCGCAGCCCTTCGTGGAAGGTCGCCGCCTGCACCACACGAACTTCCGCGACGGCACCCACTCCGAGCCGGACAACCCCATCTTCACCGCGCACGCGAACAAGCTGGGCAACAACTACGTCAACGTGGCCTGCATCTCCTGCCACAAGCAGAACGGCCGTGGCCTGCCGCCCACCACCACGAACACCACGCTGGACAACTACGTGGTGAAGGTGGGCAAGGTGAACGGCAGCACCGTGACGGTGGACCCCGCGCTGGGCTTCCGCCTGCAGCCGCGCGCGGTCAGCGGCACGCCGGAGGCGGACGTGCGCATCGGCAGCTGGACGACGACGGCGAGCGGCACGCTGCCCGGCGGTACGGCGTACAGCCTGCGCAAGCCCAACTACAGCTTCCTCAACGTGACGCCGACGAACTTCTCCGCGCGCATCACGCCGCAGCTGGTGGGCATGGGCCTGCTGGAGGCGGTGCCGGAGACGCAGATTGCCGGCCTGGCGGATCCGAACGACGCGAACGGCGACGGCATCTCCGGCCGCATGCAGACGGTGAAGGACCCGGAGACGGGCGTCACCCGCATGGGCCGCTTCGGCTGGAAGGCCGGCACGGCGCGCGTGAAGCACCAGGTGGCCGAGGCGCTCAACAGCGACATGGGCGTGACGACGAACGTGTTCAAGACAATGGACTGCGGCTCGTCGCAGCAAGGCTGCGCGGGCACGAGCACGGAGCTGGCCGACAGCGAGCTGGACAAGATGACCCGCTACATCGCCCTGCTGGGCGTCCCCGCGCGCCGCGACCACTCGGACGCGACGGCGATGCAGGGTGAGACGGTGTTCACCAACGCGGGCTGCGCGAAGTGCCACGCGCCCACGCTGACCACCAGCCAGTACGCGGCGATGACCGAGTTCCGCAGCCAGACCATCCGTCCGTACACGGACCTGCTGCTGCACGACATGGGCGCGGGCCTGGCGGACAACCTGCCGGAAGGCCAGGCCTCCGGCGCCGAGTGGCGCACGGCTCCGCTCTGGGGCATTGGCCTGACGTCGGGCGTGTCCGGCGGTGAGGCGTACCTGCACGACGGCCGCGCGCGCAGCGTCACCGAGGCCATCCTCTGGCACGGCGGCGAGGGCGAGGCCTCCAAGCAGGCCTTCGTGAACCTCAGCGCCGCGGACCGCAACGCGCTGCTGAAGTTCGTCAACTCGCTGTAAGGCAACAGGCCGGTTTCAAACACAGACGCCGGGCGGGAGGGGTCATCCGTACCCTTCGCGTCCGGCGTCGTGTCGTTCCAGGGGAGCGGATGTCGCGCTCCGCATGGTGGGAACACATCCGCGGATGCCACCTGACACCCCGGGTGGGCCAGACGACTGCGCACGGGAGCACGGTCGGCGTCCGTGATGCGCAATGGCAGACATGTGCGGTGGAGTCCCCACTCCCGGCCTCATGAAGCGTTCCGACCTTTCCGGTGTCCCTTTTCCCGGAGAACGCCCATGGAGCATCGTCCCGCCCCTCCGCCGCCGCTTTCCGACAGTGAACTCCAGGTGGAAGCCGTGGCCTTCATGGATGCACGGGGACACTGGCTGACCGCCGTCGCGGCGCGGCGGGTGGCGGCGGTGCGCGAGTTCTTCCGGCAACACGCCCACCTGCGGCGCGACTTCCTCCGGGAGCGGGCCGAGGAGGAGCGCCGGGAAGGGCGGCTCGCGCTGGAGCTGTTCTCCCGCGCGGTCCAGCGCGTCCGGTGGCTGCTCACCACCGGCGAGGAGCCCATCACGCGCATCCATGGCGCGGAGGCCGGACGCGACCTGGGCCTGCTGTTCGCGGGCACGGACTCCGGACTGGATGGCCTGACGTCCGAGCGAGACCAGCGCTGGAACCTCAACCACCCGCACCCGCTCCCGCCCACCGGCTTTCGCACCAGCCGCATCAATCACGACGGCCCACGGGAGGACCAGACCCACCACCTGGCCTTCTACGCGATGTTCGGCGCCTCCAACGACAGCTTCCCGGAAGAGCAGCTGAACAAGCTGACGGGTGCGCTCAGTGACATGGGCCCTCCGGAGGATCAACACCTGGCCTGGGACGGCATCGACCTGGGACGCCAACTGGGCGACCCGCGCTTCGACGTGAACGCCTGGCTCTGGAAGACCGTGGGGGACACGTGCCAGGTCTCCCCACCGGGCGCCGAGGCCGTCGCCAGCTAGGGGCCTGGCGTCAGCGGCAGCAGCACGAGCTCCTTGGGGTATTTCTTCGGGTCGTCGGGTTTTCCCCAAGGGATCCGCACATAGGACAGCCAGCGGCCATCGGGCGACGCCATGGGGGCGCGCACACCGTAGTCCTCGGACTCCAGGGGCAGCTTCCAGCACAGCCACGGGCGCACCGCCGTGCACAGCCATGGCGAGCGTGCGTCCTTCGGGACGCGCAACAGGAACCTGCCCTCCCCCAGGGACGCGGAGCCTCCGCCGTTCCGCGCCGCGAGCGCCAGCTCCTCCACGGTGGGTGCACGCGTGCGCACAGGGCCCGCGTCCTCGGGGACTTCGATGACGTTGAACTCCGGAGACAGCTCGCCGTGCGAGAGGTCCGCGATCAACGAGGCCCGCGACGACAGCGGCAGGACGTCGAGCATGTCCTCCGACAGGGGAACGGCGCGGCCGCCCATCGGGTAGCACGAGCCCGGTTGAGACATCGACTTCAGGAGCAGGTCCTCTCGCGGAAACGGGCGGCTGTACATCGCGACCGTGGGCCCCCACTCGCGCGCCGCCGGGTCGTAGCAGCGCACCTGTCCGCGCCCATCCTGCTGGACCAGGCACAGGGTGCCATCCCTCCAGTACAACCCGGGCGTGGGCCACGGGGGGGTGGTGGGAACGAGCAGCACCCGGCCGATGACCTCCGCCTTGTCCTTCGCCGCCCCGACGCTCAGCGGAAGCGGAGGCGTGGCGGTCTCGAGCCGCTGCTGGAGGGCGCGCATGCCGTAGCGTTTGGCGCAGGCGCCGTCGGTCTCCAGTGAGCCATGCAGCTCCGGGTGGACCCCGTCCGCGAGCGCCCGCCGGGCGGAGATGGCCTCCAGCGCCGTGGAGAGACAGCCCATGCGGGAGATGCGCCCCTCTTCCTTCTTCTCCCCGAACGAGGCGTCGCGCGCGTCGTCATTCATCTTCACCAGCCGCGCGAAGGCGGCCAGGGCCTCGCGGGCGGGGGCGTCGTCGCGGGCGAGCAGCGACTGGAGGCGGGCTTCGGTCTCCGGCGCCAGGTCCCAGCGCACCGCGCCGAACGCGCCCATGTTCGCGGCCAGCGTCAACGCCGGGACGTCGGGCACGCCCGCAATCCACAACGACAGACGTCCCGGCTGGCAGCGCATCTTCACCTCGCCTTCAGATGATTGACTGTCCCCGACGACGGCGACGCCGCTGCGGGAGAACTCCAGGCCTCCGGGCGCGGACAGCTTTTGATACATCCTCACCCCGTCGCCGCCGCAGGCGGCCTGATTGACGGGGCTGTAGTACGGCCTGACGATGCGCTGCGTCTCCAGTTCGAAGGGGATGCGCGGATCCTGGCCCAGGTCGCAGGAGATCCGCGCGCGAGTGAGCCGCTCGCCGTCGTCCCACTTCAGCGAGGGCCCTTCCCAGAGTGGCTTCTCCATCACGACGTCCGTGCGCACGAGGCGCGGTGCCGTCGAAGCGAGTACGCGGGGCGCGACGTACGAACCGAGCTTCAGGGAGCGCACGACCAGCGTCCGGGTCTCGTCGTCCGAGTCCGCCTTGCTTGGACCGGGACCGCGCATGTAGGCGACCCACCGGCCATCCGGGGACACGCGGGCCTCGTACAGCCTGTGGCTGCCCTCATCCTCATACGGACTGTCCCATTGGAGGGACCAGCACCCCAGGGGCCTGCGCACGGAGCAGAGCTGCTTGTTGTTCTCGTCCAGGATGAACCGGCCTTCGGCGAAGAGCCGGGAGCCGGTGGACGCGAGCATCGCCTTCTTCAGCTCCTCCGCTTCCGGCGCGCGCAGGCGCGGTGGGCCATCCCCCTCAGGGACCTCCAAGACGACGGCCTCGTGGTCCCAGGTGCGCCAGAACAGGACGGCCCGAGGAGACAGGCGCAGGACCGGCTCCCCAGGAGGCCGGACGTTCCGGGTCCCCATGAGAATCCTCCCGTAGCAACCCGGGAAAGAGCTCCAGGCAGGCTGGTCACCCCGGTCCAACGGGACGGCCTTGCCCCAGCTCCGCGCCACGGGGTCGTAGCAGCGCATCCGCTTGCCGGTGTCCTGCTGCGCCACGCACAACCGGCCCTGTCGCCAGAACAGGTCCGAGTCCACTGGCGCGCCAGACTGGACCTGCCCCTTGGACGGCTGGACCTCGCCGATGGTTTCGGGATCGCCTGTCTTCAACGGCGGGCGGTCTCCCTCCAGGTCCGGAGCCAGGACATCGCGAGGAGTGGTGGACCGTTCCGGGTCATCGCCCGAGGCCAGGGCGACGCGCTTCCGGGCGCGCTCGAGCGCTGCGGCCAGCCCCGCGACGCTGTCCGCCTCCAGGTCCGCGTCACGACCGTACAGGCGGGAGGGAACGTCCTTGATCAGCAAGCCCAGCTCCTTCAGCGCCTCGCGGGCCCCGGCGTCGTCGCGGACCAGCAGGGGCAGGAAGCGGGCTTCACTGTCCCGGGACACCCGAAACTTCACGGAGGTGGAGGCGGCGCCGATACCGATGGGCTCCAGCGTCAGCAGCGGGGCCTCGGGCACGCCTTCCACGGCCAGCTTCAGCCGCCGCGCCTCACAGCGGACGCGGATGCGGGGGCGCGGGGGAGGCGGCGGCAGTTGGGTGCCAGGCGCGTCATCCACGATGCTGAACCGGCGCTCGACGCGCGAGCCATCTGGCAGGGACAGCGTCTGGGTGATGACCACCTCGGCGGGCAGGCAAGAGTTCGGGGTGGCCTGCGTCACGTCCACGGACTGGGAGACGGTGATGTCGGGGGTCTTGCCTGGCCCCAGGTCGCAGGCAGCGGACCCGGTGAGCTTTTCGGGAAGCGCCTTCGCCTCCGCGAAGGTACGCGGCTCGGCGGCGAGGACCACGCCTTGCGACGGCGATTCCGCGGCGGCAGCCAGGGTCGAGGACAGGGTCAGCAGGAGCCCCAGACACCACCCACGAACGGTACGAAAGTGCATGTGCTCCAGACCGTATCAGCAGGGCATCCCTCGCCGTCCAGGGAGGGGCCGGTGAGCGCGAGCAGCGGGGGAATGCACGCTGGCGCACCGTCACCGCACATCCCGGTAGCCAGCACGCGCGCCTCACGCCACGCTGGCCCTTCCGTGGACGACACCCGCCTTCCCGACCCCGAAGCCCTCCGCCCGCTGCTCACCGACGCGCTGACGCTGCCCGCGCTCCAGCCGCATGGCCCGCGCCTGGAGCGGCTGCTGGAGGACTACGCGCGAGGCGTGGCCCGGAAGGACGCACCGCTCGTCGTCGCGCTCGTGGGCGCCACCGGCGCGGGCAAGTCCACCCTGCTCAACGCCCTCTCCGGACAGTCCCTGTCCCGTGAAGGCGTGGACCGCCCCACCAGCACCATCTCCACCCTCTTCGCGCCGGAGGGCACGCCCACGGAGGAGTTGGCCCGCACCGGCGCGCGCGTCGTGCGCTACACGCCCGGCCCGCAGGGGCTGTGGAGCGGTCAGGTCTTCATCGACACGCCGGACCTCAACAGCGTGGCCACCGCGCACCGCGACGTCGCGCGCGCCGCGCTGGACAAGGCGGACGTGGCGCTCGTCGTCATGCACCGGGGCAGCGTCGCGGAGGCCACCCAGGTGGAGTTCCTCACCGAGTTCGCCCGCCGCCGCGCGCTCGTCTTCATCCTCAACTTCGCGGACGAGCTCTCCGCCGAATCCCGCGACGCGCTGAAGTCCCAGGTCCGCCGCGTGGCCACGCAGCACTACGGACTGGCCGCGGAGGATGTGCCCGTCTTCGCCATCAGCGCGCGCGCCGCGAAGGACGGCCAGGACGTCTCCGGCGAGTTCGGGCCGCTCCTCTTCCACCTGCGCGGGCTGGCCACCCAGGCCGTCGCCGCGCGCGTGCGCCACACCAATGCACTGGGCGCGCTGGAGGAGTTCGCCTCCACCGTCCAGACAGCGCTCAACGACACGGACGCACTGCTCGCGAAGACGCGCACCGCGCTGGACGCGGGGCTCGCGCGCGCGGCGGAGTCGCTCCAGGCGGACTTCGACGCGCGGCTGTCCCTGGCCCACGGGCACCTGGCGTCGGAGGTGCGCCGTCAGGCCGCGGGGCGCTTCTGGGGCCCGGCCGCGTGGGGGCTGCGGTTGTCATTGTGGGGAGCGTCCGGCATGGGCGTGGGTGCGCTCGTCGCGCGTCGCAGCCTGCCCGCGGGGCTCGCGGTGGCGGCGGCCTCCACGGTGGTGGACGCGGTGAGGGACCGCACCCGCGCTCGCGCCGCGGAGGTGGCCGTGGTGGAGCCCTTCGAGGACGACTTCCTCGCGGAGTCCGCCGCGCGCACCGCCCTGGCGGAGGCGCGCAGCGTGGCGCGCACGCAGGGGCTGGAGGCGGAGCGCCTGGGCGTGCCGGACGTGGAGGTGATGCTGGCGGAGCTGCGCATGGCCCGCGCGGGCGCCTGGCGCTACACGGCCTCCACCGCCGTCGCGGAGGCCGTGGCCCGCTGGTGGCGCACGGCCCGGTGGCTGGTGTTGCCGCTCATCAACCTGCCCCTGCTCGCACTGCTGGGGCACGTGGGTTACCGCGTGGTGCGCGGATACGTCGAAGGCCCCCTGTTGCCGTTGGAGTACTTCCTCAACGCGGGGGCCTTCTTCGGGTTGCTCGCGGGCGCCGGAGCGCTGCTCGCGTCAGCGAGTCTCGTCGGAGCCGCTCGCCATGCGGGGAGAGCGGGCCGGGGGCGTTTTGTCGAGGCCCTCGCCGCCCTGGGCAGGAGGCTGGGAGAGGCCGTCGATGATGGCCTTGGCACCGGGCGGCAGGCCGCGCGACGCATCCTGGAGCGGATTCGCGCTGTCGGGTGACATGGACATGACGGCCTGGCCCGGCAGGTGGACGCCACCGTTGGAGGCCATCATCGGCTGCGCGGAGTCCCTGCACAGCGGCGCCGACACCAGCGTCTCACGCACCGGATCGCCAAAGCCCGCGATGCGCGCGGGCACGGAGGGGTTGTTCCACCCGGCGCCCTGCTCCTTGGCGACCTTGAAGTGCAGGTGCGCGCCGCACGCCCAGCCCGTCGCGCCGGAGAAGCCGATGAGCTGGCCCTCCTTCACGCGCTCACCGGCCTTCACCACCACGGCGCTGAAGTGCAGGTACTGCGTCTCCAGCCCGTCGCCGTGCGAGATGACGACGTAGTTGGCCAGCGGCGCGAACTGCTCGCCGCACCCGCCCTGCTTGCTGTCACCCCGCGCCATGCGCACGACGCCGTCGTGCGACGCCACGATGGGAGTGCCTTCCGGCATGCGGAAGTCCCACGCGAACGTGTCGTTGTGCTGGTGACTGCCAGTCTCATGGCCCTGGCTCACCGTATAGATGCGACCACACGCGAAGGGCACGCCTACCTCAGGCATGTTCGCGGCCGCCTTGGCGGCGGGAGGGAGGGCAGGAGCCGAAGCGAGGAGGGAGCCGACGAGAAGAGCGGTAATGGTCATATCGGGGCGCGCGGACAACCGGCACAAGGGCTTGCGCTATTTCCTCGGGATTTTCGCTCAGTCCCGAACGGATCACTAGCAGCCGAGCCTCGCCCCGCTCCGTCCCAAGGGGGCGACCCTTGACCACACTCCAGAGGGGAAATGGCTCAAAAGCATAGGAGCGCCTGTCTCCCTGTCTGCTCAGTTGGCAGGCGCTGTGCCTCTCAACCCGTGACGCTCCAATCCCTGTCACCCGTCCAGATGTAAAGGCAGACGCCCGCCTGCTCGAACGCTCCACGGGCAGGCTTTGGCCGGCCCCTGTCCCGCGATCACCCGTCGGCTCGCGGATAGCCCCAACAAAGTGACTGGTCACTTTTTAAGTGAACGGTTATCCTCCCGGTATGCCCCCGAAGTCCTCCTCCAGGAAGGCCTCGGCGCCGGTGCGCCGCACGCAGGCGGAGCGCCGCGAGTCGACGCGCCGCAAGCTGCTGGACGCCACCATCGAGACGCTGGTGGAGCAGGGCTATGCGCGATTGACGACGGTGGAGGTGGCGAAGCGGGCGGGGGTGTCGCAGGGCGCGCTCTTCACGCACTTCGAAACGAAGGAGGAGCTGCTCGCGGTGGCGGTGGAGCACCTCTTCCCCCGCCTCATCCAGGACTTCCTCGCGGGCGTGGGAGCGCGTCCGTCCGGGAAGGACCGGGTGGGGGCGGCGGTGGACATGCTGTGGACCGCCTACCAGCGGCCGGAGTTGCAGGCCGCCATCGAGCTGTACGTCGCGGCGCGCACCAGCCCGGAGCTGCAGAAGGCGCTGGCGGTGGTGGACGGTCCGCACCGCCAGAACATGCACCGCGTGGCGCGCGAGCTGTTCCCGGACGTGGCCGCCACGCACCCGGACTTCGACGGTGTGGTGGAGCTGGCGCTGGACGCGGTGCAGGGCGCGGCGGTGGGCGGCGCGGCCCGCCCGGAAGACCCCGCGCACCGCCGCATGTTGGACACGCTGGCGCGCTTCATGCGCGTCGCGTTCGCACCCAAGGATTGATTCGCAGGAGGTCAGCAGCCATGGACATGACGCACATCCCCGACCTCATCACCCCGGCCATCCCGGTGTTCGTCATCACCGTCATCGCCGAGGCCCTCTGGGTGCGGAAGCTGCGGCAGGAGCGCGGCGAGAGCATCAAGGGCCACACGTGGAAGGACACGTTCGCCAGTCTCTCCATGGGCCTGGGCAACGTGGCGGTGAGCGTGTTCTGGAAGGGCGTGGCGTTCGCGGGCTACGCGGCGCTCTACCACCTGACGCCGCTGCGCATGGGCCACGGGCTGGTGGCGTGGGTGCTGCTCTTCTTCCTGGAAGACCTCTGCTACTACGCCTTCCACCGCGTCCACCATGAGAGCCGCCTCTTCTGGGCGTCGCACGTGGTGCACCACTCCAGCCAGCACTACAACCTGTCCACGGCGCTGCGGCAGACGTGGACGCCGATGACGGGCTGGGTGTTCTGGGTGCCGCTGGCGCTGCTGGGCTTCTCCCCGGAGATGATCGTCACGCAGCAAGCCGTGAGCCTGCTGTACCAGTACTGGATCCACACGGAAGCGATTGACCGCCTGCCGCGCCCGGTGGAGTGGCTGTTCAACACGCCGTCGCACCACCGCGCGCACCACGCCTCCAACGCGGCCTACATCGACGTGAACTACGCGGGCATCCTCATCATCTGGGACCGCCTCTTCGGCACGTTCGTCCCGGAGACCGAGCGCCCCATCTACGGGCTGACGAAGAACCTCACCACGCACAACCCGGTGCGCATCGCGTTCAACGAGTTCGCCGCCATCGCGAGGGACGCGGCCCGCCCGGGACCGTTGAGCCAGCGGCTGGGCTACATCTTCCGCAACCCGGCCTGGAAGCCCAAGGGGGCGCTGCCGCCGTCGGAGTCCCCTCCCGTGGAAGCCGCGCCCTCGGCACCGTAGGGCCCGCGTCCTTCCGGGTGGAGGACAGCCTGGGGGTGGAAGCGACGTCCAGGCGACGTCCAGGCAACGGGGACCGCGACATCGTTGCGTCCGCGCCGTGCGGGCCTTGCTACGGTGCGCCGCGACGGTTCTGGCGGGCGCCGCGCATGAGGACGGCGCCCCTTGCAAGGGAGTCGGGTCATGACGGAGCGCGAGTTGTGGGAGCGGTACCAGCGGCACCTGTGCGTCGTCCCCTCCGTGGGGCTCACGCTGGACATCTCCCGCATGAACTTCGGCGCGGACTTCCTGGACGGGATGCGCTCGCGCATGGACGCGGCGTTCCAGGCCATGGACGCGCTGGAGAAGGGCGCCGTCGCCAACCCGGATGAGAAGCGCCGCGTGGGCCACTACTGGCTGCGCGCCCCGGAACTGGCGCCGGAGGCGGAGCTGAAGACGGCCATCACGGACATGCAGGCCCAGGTGGCCGCGTTCGCGAAGGACGTGCACGCGGGCAAGGTGAAGCCCGTGAAGGCGCAGAAGTTCACGCAGGTGCTGATTGTCGGCATCGGCGGTTCGGCGCTGGGCCCGCAGCTGGTGTCGGACGCGCTGGGCAGCGGCCGGGACGCCATGCAGGTGCACTTCCTGGACAACACGGACCCGGACGGGATGGACCGGGTGCTCAACGGCCTGGGCGAGCGGCTGGCGGAGACGCTCACCGTGGTCATCAGCAAGTCCGGCGGCACCAAGGAGACGCGCAACGGCATGCTGGAGGCGGAGGCCGCCTACAAACAGCGCGGCCTGGACTTCGGCGCGCACGCGGTGGCGGTGACGGGCGACGGCAGCGAGTTGGATACCTACGCCAAGGGCCACAAGTGGCTGCGCACCTTCCCCATGTGGGACTGGGTTGGCGGGCGCACGTCGGTGATGTCGGCGGTGGGGCTCTTGCCGGCCTGGTTGCAGGGGCTGGACGTGGACGGCTTCCTCGCGGGCGCGAAGGACATGGACGCGGCGACGCGCGGGCATGACGCGGCGGCGAACCCGGCGGCGCTGCTCGCGCTGATGTGGTTCCACGCGGGCGGCGGCAAGGGCCAGAAGGACATGGTCATCTTGCCGTACAAGGACCGGCTGATGCTGATGTCCAAGTACCTCCAGCAGTTGGTGATGGAGTCCCTGGGCAAGGAGCTGTCGCTGGACGGCAAGGTGGTGAACCAGGGCATCGCGGTCTACGGCAACAAGGGCTCCACGGACCAACACGCCTACGTGCAGCAGCTGCGCGAAGGCGTGAACAACTTCTTCGCGACCTTCGTGGAGGTGCTGAAGGACCGGGACGGCAAGTCCCTGGCGGTGGAGGGTGAGAACACCAGCGGCGACTACCTGCTGGGGTTCCTGCTGGGCACGCGCCGGGCGCTGTTCGAGAAGGGCCGCGAGTCGATGACGCTCACCGTGCCGGACGTGAGCGCGCGCACCGTGGGAGCGCTGATTGCGTTGTACGAGCGCGCGGTGGGCCTCTACGCGAGCCTCGTGAACATCAATGCCTATCACCAGCCGGGCGTGGAGGCGGGCAAGAAGGCCGCGGGGCGCGTGCTGGAGCTGCAGGACAAGCTGCTCTCGAAGCTGAAGACGGCGAAGGCGGAGGCGCGGTCGGCGGATCAGCTGGCGCAGGACATCGGCGCGGCGGATGAGGTGGAGACGGTGTTCAAGCTGCTGCAGCACCTGTCCGCGAACGGCGACCACGGCGTGAAGCGCACGGGCGGCGCGCGTCCGGCGGAGGCACGCTTCCAGGCTGGATGACAAATCATTGCCCGGCGGGGCAATGCCTGACGGTTCCAGGCCACGGCTAGCCTGGACCGTCATGGGCCGAGCACACGCGGTGGGGCTGTGGCTGTGCGTCCTGGGCGGGCTGGCGGCATGCCCGGAGGTGCACCGCCCGGGCGGCAAGCTGGACCGGGCGGCGCACAAGGACGCGTTGGAGCAGATACCGGACTCGAGCTGCACCTCGCGCGACTACCAGCGCCTCTGTCCCCGTGACACCGAGCCGAGCGAAGAGTGCATCGAGCTGTGTGGTGGACCATGACGCGGCCCTGGCACGTGTCCATGAGCCTGGTGGCCTGCCTCGTCCTCCTGGCCCCCGCACTCTTCGTCCTCCAGCAGGTGCGGGAAGCGAGTGCGACACCCATGCAGGAACCGGAGGGCCTGGTCCCCATGCTGACCTACGACGAGCGGATGCGGCGGGTGACCTACCACTACACCTGCTTGAAGCAGACCGACTGTGAGGCCCCTCTCGTCTGTTACCGCGACGTCCGCTTCCGGCGCTATTGCACGGACAGCGCCTGCACGACCGACAGCCAGTGCCCCGAAGGGCAACGATGCACGAGCCTGCCGGTCTCCAGTGCGGGCGAAGTCCTGGTCAGGCTCTGCGCGCTCGTGGGCATTCGCCAGGAGGGAGAGCCCTGCTTGGAGACCGCTTTCGATGCGACCTCCGCATGCAGGGCGGAGTTCGAGTGCGTGGGGAGGGATGGCTACTGTGCTCGTGCCTGCACCCCCGGCCAACCCGGGACGTGTTCGGAGGGATTCTTCTGCGCGGACGTGAAGCCGAAGCCCTCGTGTCTCCCCACCTGTGAGAAGCGCGGCTGCCCTCAGGGGGAACGCTGTGTCCCGTTCGAGGAGGGCACCTCCATCTGCGCATCCATCCATGGTCCGAACTGCCTGGACACCCCCTGTCCCGAGGGCCGCAAATGCCGAGTGTTCTCGAGCTCGGAGTTCCCGGGCAAGGTCTGGGCGGAGTGCCTCCATCGCTGCTCCGCCACGAATCCGACGTGCGGCGAAGGCCAGGTCTGCGATGGCTTTCACTGCCTCCAGGCCTGTGACCCGAATGGCCCCAATCCCTGCGCCGACGGCTTTCACTGCGACCGGCGGGGCAAGGAACTCCCGTGGTCCTGTCAGCCAGACTACTGGCACGGCGGCTGATCACCTCCCGACGCTCGGACTGCCCCAGGGTCGACACCTTCACGGCCCCGGGCGCACGGGATGTGGAGGGCCCAGACGGGTCCCATCGTGAGGATTCGACATCCTCCAGGACCCCTCTCGATGAAATCTTCACCCGCCTTCCTGCTGGCCCCTCCCCTCCCGACTCAAGAAGCCGAAGACCCGTGGCCCTTCGCCGCGCACGGCTGCGTGCGCAGCCGCGATGACGTCACCCTGGCCTCGCTCCCCCGCGCGCGCTACCGCTCCGCCCTGGAGATTGGCGGCGCCATCGGCCTGCTCACGGAGAAGCTCCAGGCGCGCTGTGACGCCCTGCTCTCCGTGGAGACCTCCGACTCCGCCCAGGCCCGCGCCATCCACCGCTGCCGCCACCTGTCTCACGTGCGCTTCCAGCGGATGAACGTGCCGGAGCGCTACCCCGAGCAGACCTTCGACCTCACCCTCGTGTCCGGGCGCGGCGCCTACTGGAGCCTCCCGGAGCTGGCCCTCGCGCAGCAGCGCATCCTGGAGCACCTGGAGCCCGGCGGGCACCTGGTCCTCGTGCACTGGACCGGCCAGACGCGCGACATGCGCTGCAGCGGCCACGAGGTCCACGACGCCTTCCGCCGGCTCACCCCCAGGCGCCTGCACCACCTGCGCGGCGAGCTGGAGGGCACCTGGCGCCTGGACGTCTTCGAACGGCTTTGAACGCCCAGGTGAATCCCGTCCCCACCCGGCCCGGCCCAGCGGTAGAAGGGACGGCATGGAACTCGGAATCACGGGAAAGACGGCGCTCGTCACCGGCAGTAGCAAGGGCATCGGGCGGGCCATCGCCATGGTGCTGTCGCGCGAGGGCGCCCGGGTGTGCGTGTGCGCGCGCCACCCGGAGGCGCTGGAGGTCCTCGCGAAGGAGCTGCGCTCCGAGGGCGCCCAGGTGGCGACAGTGGTCACGGACGTGGCCACGCAGGAGGGCGCGTACCTGGCGGTGGACTCCGCGGTGCGCGCCTTCGGTTCGCTGGACATCCTGGTGAACAACGTGGGCGGCAGCGGCGGCGCGGGCGCCTTCGACGCGGCCAGCACCCAGCAGTGGAACGACGTCTTCCAGCGCAACGTGATGTCCGCCGTGTGGTGCAGCCAGCGCGCGGTGCCGCTGATGCGCCAGCGCGGCGGCGGCAGCATCGTGCACATCAGCTCCATCTTCGGCCGCGAGTACGCCACCAGCGCGCCCTACAGCGCGGCCAAGGCGGGCCTCATCGCGCTCACCAAGGAGATGGCCGTGGACCTGGCGTCCCACCGCGTCCGCGTCAACTCCGTGGCCCCGGGCTCCATCTTCTTCCCCGGCGGCAGTTGGGACCGGCGCAATCAGCACGACCCGGAGGCGGTGTCCAAGATGGTGCGCGAGCAGATTCCCTGGGGCCGCTTCGGCACGCCCGAGGAGGTGGCGGACGTGGTCGCCTTCCTCTGCTCCGAGCGGGCGAAGTGGGTGACGGGCTCCACCGTCCCCGTGGACGGAGGCCAGGGCCGTGCCTACTGAACCCGGTTGCGGTATGGAGTCCGCGCGAATGAGGCCAACGCATTGCTGAAGCTCTACATGAAGGACGGCGACACCCTCCGCTACTGGGAAGCCTGGGAGCACGAGGGTGTCGTCACGGTGCACTGGGGCACCGTCGGTGATGGAGGCGAGCAGAAGACCGTTCCCGTCCCCCCGGACGAGGACCCCGACATGGTCATCGCCCAAGAGGCCGAATCCCTGGTGGACGCCGGCTACGACGAGCCCGAGCCGGACGCCATGGCCGTGCTGCTCGTCGAATACGCCGTGCAGGGCAAGGGCACCGGCCACGACTTCGAGCAGCGCAGCGCCGTGGAGGAGTTGCTCACGGACGCGCTCGGCTGGACGGGCAACGGCGAGGTGGAGGGCGGCGAGACGGAAGAGGGCGTCATGCGCGTGCACTGCCGCGTGATGGACCCTGACAGCGCCGCGCGCACCGTGGTGGAGGCCCTGGACTCGGAGGACCTGCTCGAAGGGGCCCGCGTGCTGGTGGCGCGAGGCGACGAGAAGCCCCGCGTCGTGCACCCGCCGCTGTTCCCCGTGCTCAAGTCGTAGGCGTTTCCGGCGCCTGGGGAGCCTGGCCCCGGGGACCGAAGACGCGGAACAGCAGCACCAGCGACGGCCCCACCGTCACCAGTCCCACCCCGAGCGCCACCAGGAGCAGCCGCTGCACCACCGGCTGCGCCGCGGCGCTCTGGAGCGTCAGGTTCGGGTAGACGAGGTACGGCGCCTGCGAAACCGCCCACCCCAGCACGATGAGCCCGCCCTGCGTGGCCGCCGCCACCCGCGCGGCCCGGAAGCGCCGCGTCCACAGGAGCGCGAACGCCGTCACCGCCGCCACCGCGGTCCCCACATGCAGTGCCAGCGCGAACGGCGTCTGTAGCAAGCCCGTCCACACCCGGGGCGCGCCCTCGCGCGACAGCAGCAGGGCGGCCAGGGCCAGAGGGAACAGGAGCCCGCCCGTCACCAGCGCCCGGCGCCGGAAGTCCTCCGCCAGCTCCGGCGTCCGCGCCTCATGCGTGAGGTACACGGCCGCCAGGAACGCGAACAGGCCCAACGTCAGCACGCCCACGGACAGCGCGAAGGGCGACAGCCACGACGCGAAGAAGCCGCTCACCACCGCGTGCCCCTGCATGCGGATGGCGTCGCTGGCCACCGCGCCCACGCACATGCCCAGCAGCAGCGGCGCCACCACGCTCGCCACGCTGAACACCACGCCCCAGCGGCGCTCCACCGCGTCCCCGCGCGTGTCGTAGGCGCGGAAGGTGAACGCCGTGCCCCGGAACACGATGCCCAGCACCAGCAGCGTCAGGGGCACGTGCAGCGCCACGCTCAGCGCCGCGAAGGCGCGCGGGAAGCCGCTGAAGAGCAGCACCAGCCCGACAATGAGCCAGACGTGGTTCACCTCCCACACCGGGCCGATGGCGCGGGCGATGAGCGCGCGCTGCTCCGCCTTGCGAGGCCCCCGCGCCAGCAGGTCCCACACCCCACCGCCGAAGTCCGCCCCGCCCAGGAGCGCGTACAGCACGAACGTGCCCGCCATCGCGAGCCCCAGCACCGTCGTCTCAATGGGCATGGGCCACCTCGCCATCCGCGGCCGCGCCGGGCCCCTTGGGCAGCGTGCCCGCCACCTGCCGCCAGAGCACGAAGAGCACCGTCACCCCGAGGAACAGATACACCGCCGTGAAGGTGAAGAACGGCGCGGCCAGGTGAGGCACCGGCGTCACCGCCTCGCCCGTGCGCATCACGTCGCGGACGATCCACGGTTGCCGGCCCCACTCCGTGACGAGCCACCCCGCCTCCAGCGCCACCAGCCCCAGCGGCCCCGCCCAGAGCCACGCGCGCATCATCGCCCTACCGTGCGGCCACTCGCGGCCCCGCCACCTGCGCCACAGCGTGGCCAGCGCCAGCAGCGCCATCAGGCTGCCCGTGCCCACCATCACCTGGAAGGCCATGTGCACCTTGGCCACCGGCGGCCAGACGTCGCGGGGGAACTCGTTCAGGCCCTTCACCTCCGCGTCCGGATCCGCGAACGCCAGGATGGAGAGCCCCTTCGGCAGGTCGATGGCACCCGACACCGTGCCCGTCTCCACGTCCGGCCATCCGCCCACCTTCAGGGGCGCGCCCGACTCCGTGTGGAAGTGCGCCTCCATCGCGGCCAGCTTCACCGGCTGCTCGCGCGCCACGTGCTTCGCGGACAGGTCCCCCACCAGCGGCTGCGCGAGCGCGGTGATGCACGCGAGCGGCAGCGCGATGGACAGCGCCTTCTTGTGGAACGCGGCGCCTGGGTGCCTCAGCAGGATGAAGGCGTGGATGCCCGCCATCGCGAACGCGCTGGCCTGGTAGCAGGACAGGAGCACATGGGCCGTCTGGTACTGCCAGCCGGGACTGAACATCGCCACCAGCGGCTGCACGTCCGTGGGCCCAGACGGCGTGGGCGTGAAGCCGGACGGGTTGTTCATGAACGTGTTCACCAGCGTGACGAAGAACGCGCTCGCCGCGCCGCTCACCGCCACCATCACGCCGCTGAACAGGTGCAGGCCCGGCGACACGCGCTCGCGGCCGTACAGGTAGATGCCCAGGAAGATGGCCTCGGTGAAGAAGGCCACGCCCTCCAGGCTGAAGGGCAGGCCAATCACTTCGCCATAGCGGCCCATGAACTCCGGCCACAGCAGGCCCAGCTCGAACGAGAGCACCGTCCCGCTCACCGCGCCCACCGCGAACAGGATGGCGGTGCCCTTGGCCAGCTTCTCGCTGAGCTTCCGGTAGTCCGCGTCCCCCGTGCGCCGGTGCTTCAGGTCGCTCAACACCATCAGCACCGGCAACGCCACGCCGGCCGCCGCGAACACGATGTGGAACGCGAGCGAGAGCCCCATCTGCGCGCGCGCATAGAGCAGGTCCGTCATGGACATCAGTCTGCTTTATGCGCGCATTTTTCGCATTCAGTATTTCTTATCTTTGTCCGCAGGCACCTTGGCGATGGCCCGCGAGGGCACCAGGGTCTGGATGGAGTTGCGGGCCACGGCGGTGGCGAGCGAGGTGGCGAAGATCATCACCATCTTGCGTCCCAGCTCCGCGCCCAGCGGCTTGTCCTCGATGCTGGTGGCCAGGCGGTCCGGGTGGGCCCAGGCGCGCTCCAGGGCCTTGCGGCGCTGGCGGCGCACGCGCTCGTCGTGGTGGCGGGCGCGGTAGATGGCGAGGCCCACGCCCAGGCCCACCGCCACCAGGGCGGCGGCGCCCACGGTGAGGAGCAGGTCCTTGTTCTGGTTGACGTGGTAGCGCACGTCCGTGGCGCGGGTGCGCCGGCGGTCCAGCTCCTCCAGGGTGAGCAGCAGCTCGTCGCGGATGCGGTCCGCGGTCTGCTCCACCTGCTCGCGATCACCCATGCGCTTGGTGATGGCGTGGTCGACGTGCGCTTCGGTCTCGGGTGCCTGGCTCATTGCAGCGTCTCCCGGGTCATCTGGAGGTCCGTCTTCAAGCGCTCCTGGGTGTGGACCAGCGGCTTCTTGGGAATCCGCTTCGTGCCCAGGAACAGGAGGAGGCCGGCCACGGCCAGCAGCACCGCGCCCACGATGAGCACGCCCACGGCGGCCCCCAGGGGCAGCGCCAGGCCCAGCGCGACGAAGAGCACGGCCAGCGACGTGAGGGCCAGCACGGCTCCGGCGCCCAGGAAGATGCCCGCCAGCTTTGCCGCCTGCAGCTCCTGCTTCAGCTCCTTCTTGGCGTGCATCACCTCCGCCTTCACCAACAGGCGGGTCTCCGACAGCGCGTGCCGGATGAGTTCGGGGGTGGAGAGCGTCTCCAGCTGGCTTCGCTCCAGGCGTTCTGATTCGAGGTCCACGACCGTGCCTCCGACAGGATGACTTCCAGGGCACCACCGCCGAACGCCTGCCTGGCGTCCCGGCTGCCCCGGTCTGTCCTCAAGGTGGTCAGGAAGGGTGTGTGGGAGAAGTCCCGCCGCACACCCCATCCACGTCCGGCTGCCTGCCTGGTGCCCCCACCCTCCCGGGCGGAGCGAGCGAGGCTAGCGGCGGGTCTTCTGGTGCGCGATGGCCGTGGCCAGCGTCTCGCGCACCTGGCGGGCCCGGAACAGGCGGTCCGCGGTGTCCAGCAGGTTCTCCGCGTACAGCACCTGCTTGCGCAGGCGGGCCGGGATGGCGCGGGTGCCCAGGTGCGCGCCCAGCAGGGCGCCCGTGAGGGCCGCGGCCACGTCCGCCTCGCCGCCGCAGCGCAGCGTGAGGACCACGGCCTCCCGGAAGTCGTGCGGCACCTTCAGCGTCGCGTACAGCGACGTGAGCAGCACCGGCACCACGTGGCACGGCAGGCCGTCCACGCCCTTCAGCTCGCTGGGGGGCACGCCCACCTTGCGCAGCTGGTTGAGCGCGCGCTGGGTGTCCCAGGTGAGCAGGCGCGGCAGGTGGCGGATCTCCTCCGCCAGGTTCTTGTCGTGCACGGCGGCGGACAGCGCCAGGGCCTCGCAGAAGGCCGCGGGCGTGAGGGCCTCCTGCTCCATGCCCAGCGCGACGGCCTGCGCGAACGCGGCGGCGGCGGCGGCGCAGACCGGGTCCTTGTGCGTGATGACGGTGAGCACGCCCGCGTCGTGCGGCAGGCGCGCGCGCTGGCCGCTTTCGAAGAGCCCCACCACCAGCGCGCGGCTGAGCACCGACGGGCACCGGGTGCCCAGGGGCGCGCCCGCGCTCATCCACGGCGTGCCGCTCGCAAGGCGCTGCAGCGCTTCCGACAGGCTGCGCGGCGGCTGGAGGATGATGCCCTCCTGCCACAGCCACGCCAGGTGCAGCGCCGCGCTGCGGCCGTCCACCTTGCCCTCGCGGATGACGCTCTCCGCGGACGCGAGCAAGAGCTGCGTGTCGTCGCTGAACTGGCCCTTCGCGAACTTGCCGCGCGGCCGGGGCGCGAAGTCCTCGGCCAGGCCGGGCAGCCGCGCCAGGCTCGCCGGGGGGATGCCCCTCAGCGGAAAGCCGAGCGCATCCCCGATGGCGAGCCCCAGGAATGCCGCATGAAAACGGTCCTGGCGGTCTGCGGGAGTCAGCGGCATCGGAGGAGCAGAGGTTACCCGAGCCTCAGCCAAGGACGAGCACCGAGATGAACGCTGCGAGGGCGCGCGACGTGATGGCGGATCGATCATGGGGCCTTGACGTGCACGGAGTGGCCGCGGTGGAGCGCTGGACAAGAAAGGTCCCGCTGGATTGCACCACGCGCGTCGCCACTGTCCGCCTCCTCCGCCGTCACCACGGCGCAACCGGGGGCGCGGTAGCTATCGCATCCCGCTGCGTTTCAGCAAGCAGACGGGCCTGTTGAAACGCGCGAGCACGCGTGCATGTCCAACTTCGAATGCTGCGCATGGACCGAAAGGGACGCACGGGTGGCCGTGCGTGGGTGCGCAAGGCGCCGTGCGCGTGCGCTGCCCACGGGCTCAGGTGTTCACCTTGACGCGCGCGACTTCACTTCGTCCACGCGCGCGCGGATCACGCGTCGTCGCGGCCCAGGTTCACCACCGCCATCAATCGCGCCACCACGGCCTCCGCGCCCTGGTGCAGCCGCGTGCCGTCCCACAGCGCGGGGGACGTGTGGCCGCCGCGCTCGCGCCAGTCCTTCTCCACCTCTTCGTAGGTGAGGTTGCGGAAGCGCACGCGGTCCTCCAGCGCGTGGTCCGTGACGAAGCGGCGCGCGGTGGCGGATGGCGGATCCGCGATGCGGTGGAACAGCTCCAGGACGGGCGACTCGGGCGTGCTCATGACTTGAGCCGCATCATGCGCCGTCCGGGCCCCGGAACGCGAAAAGGGTGGAGCGCCGGCCCCCGTGCCTTGGGGGCTTCGGAACTCCACCCTTCCGGTGCTGCACGCGCGCCCGGGAAGGGGCGCGCGGGTGAAAGCCTAGCGGGACTCGGAGGCGCTGATGCGCGCGGCCTCGCGGCGCACCGCGGCCTGCTCCAGCGCGTAGCGCGCGTCCGCGGCGTTCAGGTCCTTGAGGCGCGCCTGGGCCTCTTCCATGCGGCGGCGGGCACCCGCGACGTCGATGCCGTTGACGTGCTCGGCGGCGTCCGCCAGCACCAGCACCTTGTCGTTGCTCACCTCCACGAAGCCACCGGCCACGAAGTAGCGGTCCTGCTTGCCCGCCTCGATGAGGGTGAGCGTGCCCGGCTCCACCAGCGACAGGAACGGCGTGTGGCCGGGACGCACGCCGAACAGGCCCTCTCCGCCCGGCACGATGGCCTCGTCGGCCTGCACGGACAGGATGCGCTTCTCGGGGGTGACGATCTCGACAGTCAGCTTGGCCATGAAGGTCCTCGTGCTACCGCACTACCGCATCAGAAAGTCAGCCGCTGGGTCTTCACGCCCACCGGCTCGAACTCCACCACCCCGGCGTCCGTCAGGCGCGGGCCCTTGCCCGGGACGCCCAGCGTGCCTTCCAGCCACTTGAGGTGGTGGGCCATCTGCCGCACTTCCGACAGCTGCTTCGTCGTCATCAACTCCGTCAGCCGCCGCTCCTGGAGCTTCTGCCCGGTGCGGTCGAACTGGGCGGCTACCATCACCCGCGCCCACGCCAGGCTCTGGCCCTTCGTCCTCTTCTTGCTGGGGAGCGGCTTGCCCTTCTCCACCAGCGGGTAGAGCACCCAGACCTTCTCCCCGTCGTTGGACGCGAAGTAGAGGTCGTCCACCGTCCCCACGCACACGTCCGCCGACCAGAGAGGCCCGCTCTCCTTGAGCATCTCCAGCCGGCACTTCCCCACGCCCACGTCCACCGAGCGGACGCTGTAGAGGCCGTTCGCGCTCACCCGTGCCCGGCTGCCGCGCTCCTCCGCCAGGGCGGAAGACGCGGCACCACAGACGAGCAAGGCGAGCGCGACGGTCAGGCGCATGGGAGCTTTACCTTACGCCGCCGCCAGCCTGCTGGCCTTCTCCCGCGCCTCTTCGATGGTGCCCACCATGTAGAAGGCGGACTCCGGGAGGTCGTCGTGCTTGCCGTCCACGATCTCCTTGAAGCTGCGGATGGTGTCCTGGAGCTTCACGTAGCGGCCGTCCAGGCCCGTGAAGACCTTGGCGACGAAGAACGGCTGGGACAGGAAGCGCTGGATCTTCCGGGCGCGCGCCACGGACAGCTTGTCCTCTTCGGACAGCTCGTCCATGCCGAGGATGGCGATGATGTCCTGGAGCTCCTTGTAGCGCTGCAGGACACCCTGGACGCGGCGGGCCACGGAGTAGTGCTCGGCGCCCAGCACGTCCGCGGACAGGATGCGGCTGGTGGAGTCCAGCGCGTCCACGGCGGGGAAGATGGCGAGCTCCGCGATGGAGCGGCTGAGCACCGTGGTCGCGTCCAGGTGGGCGAACGCGGTCGCGGGGGCCGGGTCCGTCAGGTCGTCCGCGGGCACGTAGATGGCCTGCACGGAGGTGATGGAGCCCTTGGTGGTGGAGGTGATGCGCTCCTGCAGGCCGCCCATCTCCGTGGCGAGCGTGGGCTGGTAACCCACCGCGCTGGGGATGCGGCCCAGGAGGGCGGACACTTCCGAGCCGGCCTGGGTGAAGCGGAAGATGTTGTCCACGAAGAGGAGCACGTCACGGCCCTCCACGTCGCGGAAGTACTCCGCCATGGTCAGCGCGGAGAGGGCCACGCGGGCGCGGGCGCCGGGCGGCTCGTTCATCTGGCCGTACACGAGGACCGCCTGGCTCTTCTCCAGGTTGTCGGTCTGGATGACCTTGGTCTCCTGCATCTCGTGGTACAGGTCGTTGCCTTCGCGGGTGCGCTCACCGACGCCGGCGAACACGGAGAAGCCGCCGCGCTCCACGGCCACGTTGCGGATGAGCTCCTGCAGGAGCACCGTCTTGCCCACGCCAGCGCCGCCGAACAGGCCGATCTTGCCACCACGGGTGTAGGGGGCGAGCAGGTCGATGACCTTGATCCCGGTCTCGAACATCTGCACGCGCACGTCCTGCTCCGTGAAGGGCGGGGGCGCGCGGTGGATGGGCCAGTACTCGGTGGCGTTCACCGGGCCCATTTCGTCCACCGGCTCGCCGGTGACGTTCATGATGCGGCCCAGGGTGGCCTTGCCCACCGGCACCTGGATGGGGGCGCCCGTGCTGCGCACCGGCATGCCGCGGCCCAGGCCCTCGGTGGAGTCCATGGCGATGCAGCGCACGGTGTTCTCGCCCAGGTGCTGCGCCACCTCGATGGTGAGGTTGTCCTTCTCCGCGCCCAGGTTGGGGTTGGTCAGCTTGAGGGCGGCGTACACCTCAGGGAGCCCGCCGGGCGGGAACTCCACGTCGACCACGGGGCCGAGAACCTGCGTGATCTTGCCAGTCGTCGGGACTTGAGCGCTCATGGGACTCCTCTGCCTTGTCTCGTGTGGCGAGCGGCCGGGGCGCCGCCGCCCGTCAGGAAATCGAACCCCGAAGAGGGGTGTGGGCGGGCCCCCTTTACCGGGGGGTGCCCGGCAGGGTCAAGCCTCCCGGGTCCGCGCACGTAAGTCCCGCTTAGCGGAGCGGTGCCCCGCACGCCAGTCCCTTGCTGTTTCCCTCTGTCCCGCCTGCCCGGTGGGGGGGCTGAGTGGGGGGCCTGGAAACACGAAGGGCCCGTGCTCCGGTCGCTCGTGGGAGCGCGAAGCATCGGGCCCTTGCGTCTGGAGCCGGGGACGGCCGGACGGGAGGCGGGCTACTTGAGGGCCTCGGCGCCGGAGACGATCTCCATGAGCTCCTTGGTGATGACCGCCTGGCGGGTGCGGTTGTAGAGCAGGGTGTAGCTGGAGATCATGTCCGTGGCGTTGTTGGTGGCGTTCTCCATGGCGCTCATGCGCGCGCCCTGCTCGCTGGCCACGCTCTCCAGCAGCGCCCGGTACAGCTTGATGTTCACCGCCTGGGGCACCAGCCGGTCCAGCACGGCCTGGCGGGACGGCTCATACTTGAAGTCCACCAGGGCGGGCGCGGCGGCCACGGTCTCCGGGGTGGGCTCGGCGGCGGCCTTCGCCGTGGCGGGCTGCAGCGGCAAGAGCTGCGACACGACCACGTTCTGGGTGATGGCGGAGACGAACTCGTTGTAGACGACGTAGACCGCGTCGACCTCGTCGTTGAGGAAGGCGGCGGACAGCTCTTCCGCGACGTTGGCGGCGGAGCGGTAGTTGAGCGTCGCGTACAGGCCGGCGAAGTCCTTGCGGATGGACTGGCCGCGGTTGCGGAAGAAGTCGTTGCCCTTGCGGCCCACCGTGGAGACGCGCACCTGGAGGTTGCTGTTCTCGTACAGGTAGCGGTTGGCGCGGCGGATGACGTTGGAGTTGAAGCCGCCAGCGAGGCCGCGGTCGGACGTGAGGAGCAGCAGCTCCACGCGGCGGATGGGGCGGGAGGCGAGCAGCGGGTGCGCCAGCTCCTGGTCGGCGGAGCGCACGGCCAGCTCGGAGATGATCTGCTCCAGCGTCTGCGCGTACGGGCGGGCGGCGAGGATGGCGTCCTGCGCCTTCCGGAGCTTCGCGGCGGAGACCATCTTCATGGCCTTGGTGATCTGCCGCGTGTTCTTCACCGAGCGGATGCGCTTGCGGATGTCGCGAAGGGACGCCATGGACCGGAAACTCCTCTGAGACGTGCGGCGCGCGCCCCGTGACAGCCCGGGCTGGCCATGAGGGACGGCGGGCCCCCTATATAGGCGGGGCGGGGGCCGGTCAACGGCGGGGTGCCCGGACGTAGCCCCCCTGCCGGCCTCCAAAGCCCGCCGCCACAGCCGTCCGGAGGCCGGGCGGGCGTGACCAGTTCCCGGCAGAGGGCCGCGGGTGGTGCTTTCCGACCGGGAGGCGCCGGAAGAGAATGGCCCTTTCCGACTGTTCCGCGGGGTCCATGAAGGCTGGCGGCACGACCAGGGTGTGGGTACGCAGGGGCCTGGGGCTGCTCGGGCTGGCCCTGGCCGTCCTGCTGGGTCTGTCCCACTTCGTGCGCCTGCGCTACCAGGGCCGCATCGTGCCGCTGGCGGTCGCGCCGGAGGCCCCCGTGGCCCTGGTGTTCGGGGCGGGGCTGGCGCCGGGCGCGGTGCCCTCGCCGGTGCTGGCGCAGCGGCTGGACGCGGCCATCGCGCTCTGGCGGCAGGGCAAGGTGCGGTCGCTGCTGGTGAGCGGGGACAACTCCGCGCCCTTCCACAACGAGACGCGGGCCATGCGGCGCTACCTGCTGGAGCACGGGGTGCCAGAGGACGCGGTGGTGGGGGACGAGGCGGGGCTGTCCACCTACGACAGCTGCCTGCGGGCGCACTCGGTGTTCGGCGCGAACCGGGCGGTGCTCGTCACGCAGCGCTTCCACCTGTCGCGGGCGCTCTTCATCGCCAATTCGGTGGGCATCGACGCGTGGGGCGTGGCGGCGGACGAGGGACGGGCGACTCCCTGGCGCTACACGGTGCGCGAGACGCTCTCCCGGGTGCTGGCGCTGGGGATGGTGCTGCTGGAGGTGAAGCCCGGCAGCACTGACGGCCAGCCGCCGACGGCTCCTCGCTGACGTGGGCCGGGCCCGCCAGGCAGGCGGGCGGCGTCCATTGCCGCTCGCGTCCGGGGGGCCCATTTTCGTGGGGACACGGAAGCTTTTCTCAACCGTCCCTGTCGAGGAGACCCCATGAAGTTCAACAAGCTCGGAGACGAGGATGTGGGCGAGTCCACCTCGCTGCGCCACCGGAACCCGGACACCGGAGAGGATGAGATCAACATCACGGACCAGGACCTGGCGCTGTCGCCCCCCATGGAGGAGGAGGCGGACGCGCGGGACATCCTGCCGGATCAGATCCAGCGCTTCGGCCGGGGGGATGAGGAGGAAGAGGAGCGCGAGCTGACCGCGCAGCCCGACGAACCCGGCCCGCGCGCCCAGTCGCCGGACCTGCTGCCCGAGGGGTAGCCGGGTCCAGCAATCGGGTGCGGCGTAAGAACAGGGCGCGTCCCAGGACATGGGACGCGCCCCTTGTTTCAGGTGGGGCCTCCGAGGGAGGCCCCGTGCGGCTCAGGACCGACGGCGCGAGGACTTCTTCGCGGCGGCCTTGCCCGTGGCCTTCTTCGCGGCCCCGCGCGTGGATGCGCCCTTCTTCGCGACGGCGCCACGCTTCGGAGCAGCGCCCTTCTTGGCGGCGGCCTTCTTCGCGGTGGCACCCTTCTTCGCCGCGGCCTTCTTCGCAGTGGCGCCCTTCTTCGCGGCAGCCTTGCCCGTGGCCTTCTTCGCGGTGGCACCCTTCTTCGCGGCGGCCTTCTTCGCGGTGGCGCCCTTCTTCGCGGTGGCGCCCTTCTTCGCGGCAGCCTTGCCCGTGGCCTTCTTCGCGGTGGCACCCTTCTTCGAGGCGGCCTTGCCCGTGGCCTTCTTCGCGGCCCCACGTGCAGGCGCGGCCTTCTTCGCGGCGCCCTTCTTGCCGGCAGCCTTGCGCGCTCCCGCCCTGGTGGAGCCGGCTTCGCTCGGCGCCTCCGCTTCGACGGCTTCGGCCTTCTTCGTGGCGGCCTTGCCCGTGGACTTCTTCGCGGGGGCGGACGGCGTCTCGGCGACAGTCTTCTCGCGGCGGGCCTTCTTCACGGCGGGGCGCTTGGGCTCGGGCTCCTCGAACAGCTCCTCCTGTTCGGTGGGCTCGGCCTCCTCCTCACCGGTGTCCTCGGCCAGTTCCTCCTCCAGTTCCTCCTCGCCGGACACCTCGGCCTCCCCGGCTTCGAACTCGTCGGCGGGCTCCGCGGCTTCGAGTTCCTCCTCCTCGTCCTCACCCGCGTCACGGGCCAGGGCAGCCAAGGCGCTCGAGTAGTCGCCGCCACGCCCAGAGGGAGCCTCCTCGTCCTCCGCCGCCTGCGCGGCCGCACCAGAGAGCGCGCCCTGGAGCACGGCGTTCATGGCGCGCGCGAAGGTCCGCTCCCCGAAGCTCTCCACCTCTTCCACGGGCGGAATCAGCACCTCGAGCATGTCCTTGAGCGCGCGGTACAGCCGCATCTCCTTCTTCTCGCCGTCCCAGGTGCCGAAGACCCAGGTGTCCCCGTCCAGCGCGTCCACCCAGCCGGGCAGCGGCCCACCGCCGTCCCCCTGCTCCTCCATCGCGGACTTGCGCGCGACGAACAGGTGCCGGTGTGCCCCCTTCAGCCCGAAGCGCCACACGCCCGCCGCGGGCAGACCCACCACCATCAGCCGGGTCTTCTCCAGGACGCTGGGCTCCCCCTCGTCGCCACGCAACGGGAACAGCCGCACCTCGCCCTGGAACTCACCGCCGTTGAGCGCCTGGTACAGGTCCCCCAGGTCCTCGGGGAACGGGACGCCGCACTCTGTCTCCGCGCGGCGGACCTCCTCCGCCAGCACACCCACCGAGGTCGCCTTCGCCGACTTGCGCAGTGCCTCCAACCACTCGTGCATGACCCCTCCACGACATCGACAGCCACCAGGGCTCGCACCTTACGGCGCCTTGGGCCCCCGTGAGCAGTGTGCATGTCGGGTTTCGTCCACCCGACGCCCTGTAGACATATCTGGACAACCTGACACGCCCGCCCCCTCCGTCCCTCCTGGCCGCCTGCCCCGGGTCCAGGCGACCCTGATGGAAGCCCGTCCCCCCGGGCGTTAGGAAGGGCGCCATGGCGCATCCCGTAAGCATCGAGGCGACGACCGAGACCTTCGACTCGCTCGTCATGGAGCCCCGCGACGAGCTGGTGGTGGTGGACTTCTGGGGCCCCGGCTGCCCGAACTGCGACATCTACGCCGCCGCCGAACCCGAGCTCCTCCAGGAGCTGGACGGCGCCCCCATGCGCGTCGTCAAGGTCAACGCCTACGAGCACGAGGCCCTGGCCACCCGCTTCGGCCTGTACGGCATCCCCACCTTCCTGCTGTTCCGCGACGGGAAGCTCTTGGGGAAGATGAGCCAGTACTACGGCAAGCCGTACTTCCTGGGCGTCATCCGGGACCACCTGCCCGGCGGCGCCAAGGCCCAGGCCTGAGCCCTCAGTCCCGGTAGCCGCGCGCCTGCAGCCGGAACAGGTGCGCGTACCGCCCGTCCAGCGCCATCAGCTCGTCGTGGCTGCCCAGCTCCTGCACCGTGCCGTTGTGGAGCACGGCGATTTGATCCGCCATGCGCACCGTGGAGAAGCGGTGCGAAATCACGATGGCGATGCGGTCCGCGGCCAGCGCCTGGAAGCGCTCGAAGAGGGCGTGCTCCGCCTCCGCGTCGATGCTGGCCGTGGGCTCGTCCAGGATGAGCACCTCCGCGTCGTCACGCATGAAGGCGCGAGACACCGCCAGCTTCTGCCACTGGCCGCTGGACAGCTCCTGGCCCTTCTCGAACCAGCCGCCCAGCATCGTGTCGTACTGGCTCGGCAGCGTCGCGATGACGGAGCTCGCCCCGCCCTGCTCCGCCGCCCGTTCGATGGCAGGCCGGTCCTCCAGCGCGGGCACGTGTCCCAGGCCGATGTTCTCCGACACGCTGAACTGGTAGCGCACGAAGTCCTGGAACACCGCCCCGAAGCGGCCGCGCAGGTCGTCCGCGCCCATCCGGGCCGTGTCCACGCCGCCGTAGAGAATCTGCCCTTCGGTGGGCTCGTACATGCGCAACAGCAGCTTCACCAGCGTGCTCTTCCCCGCGCCGTTCTCCCCCACCAGCGCCAGCTTCTGGCCGGGCTTGAGCGTGAGGTTCACGTTGCGCAGCGCCCACGCGTCCTTGCCCGCGTAGCGGAAGGACACGTCGCGCAGCTCGATGGCGTTGCTCCTCCCGCGCGGCGGTGAGACGGCGGGCAGCACCCTCGGCGCGTTCTCCAACGTGGGGATGTCCAGGTAGGCGAAGAGGTTGCTCATGAAGAGCGCGTCCTCGTACATGGAGCCCACGCTGGTGAGGATGCCCTGGAACGCGGCCTGCCCCTGCCGGAACACGGCCAGGTACAGCACCATGTCACCCACGGAGATGCCGCCGTCCGCCGCGCGGCTCGCCACGAAGAGGTAGCAGCCGTAGAAGGCCGCCAGCGACAAGAGGCCCAGGCCCAGGCCCCACACCATGCGCTTGCGCGCGAGCGCCCGGTCCTCCGCGAAGAACTTCTGGAACAGGTCGCGGTAGCGCCCCAGCACCAGCGGCCCCAACCCGAAGAGCTTCACCTCCTTCACGGTGCTGTCGCGCGTGAGGATCCACTCCAGGTAGTTGAGCTTGCGGCCCTCCGGCGCGCGCCACGAGTACAGCCGGAAGCCCTCCGCCGCCAGCCGGGCCTCCGCGATGAACGCGGGGATGGACGCGGCGAGCAGCACCACCACGCTCCACGGCGACAGCGCCACGAGCAGCACCGCGTAGGTGGACAGGGTGATGACGTTGCGCACGATGCTGAACGCCTGCATCACCAGCGACAGCGGGCGCGCGTTCGCCTCCCGCCGCGCGTTCTGCATCTTGTCGTAGGTGTCCGAGTCCTCGAAGTGCTTGAGCTCCAGGTCCAACGCCTTCTGGAGGATGCGCTCGTTGAGCAGGTTGCCCAGGTGCGCGCGCAGGAGGTCCTTGGTGAGCGTGAGCCCCCGCTCCACCACCGCGGAGGCCACCATCAGCGCGAACTCCGTGGCCACCAGCCCCACCACGCGCGAGTTCGCCGCCACGTCGCCCTTCGCCGCGGCCACCACCGTGTCGACGATGAGCTTGCCCACCCACGCGATGCCCGCCGGCAACACCGCCGCCACCAGCGTGAGCACGCCGAGCACCACCGCGCCCCGGGGGCTCGCCCGCCAGAAGAGGTGGAAGGTGCCGGGCAGCTGCTTGAAGAGGACGCCCGCGTTCTTCAAGCGGGCCCGGAGCGATGGCGGTGTCGACGGCGTGGGAGCTGGCAAGGTGCCGCCCCTCATAACGCCTCGACGCCCGCCGCGCTGGACTTCCCTGCTTTCAGGAAGCCGGTGTGCCCCCGCCGTCCGGCAGGGCGGCGGGCGGGGCGGCGTGCCGCGAGATGAGCACGTCACAGCGCGAGTGCCGCAGCACGCCCTCCGTCAACGCGGTGGGCGGATTCGCGGAGGACATGCCCAGCGTGAGCAGGTCCGAGTCGCGATCCCAGGCCTCCGCGAGGATGCACTCGCAGGGGTCTCCGAAGCGCAGGCGGATCTCCAGCGCCCGGCCCGTCTCCCGGTACGGCGCCAGGAAGCGCCCGAGCGCCCTTCGCGCCGCGTCCTCGCGGTCCTCATGCAGCCGCAGCTGCTGCGTCACGGGGACATCCTCACGGCGCAGGGCCTCCTCCTCCTCGCGCAGGTCCACCACGTGCAGCACCTCGATGGGGGTCGAGGCCGGACACAGGCGCATCGTCAACTCCAGCGCGCGGCGGGACTCCCGCGAGAAGTTCACCGCGACGAGGGGCCGGTGATAGACGCGGCCCGGGTGCGGCATCACCACCAGCACGGACGCGTCCACCTCCCGCACCAGCCGCATCACCATGGCGTCCTCCGGCAGCGGCTTCGCCGGTGGGGGCAGGTGCGGCCAGCCCACCACCAGCACCTCCACGCCCTGGTCCTTCGCCAGCTCCGCCGCCTCGTGCGGCGCGTCACCGGTGCGCAGCTCCTCGCGCACGTCCACGTCCGGCCGCTGCCGCAGCCGCTTCGCCGCGGACGTCACCGACCGGCGCAGGCACTGCTCGCCGTCCACCGTCCCATCCGGGCCGGAGTGGCCATCCAACCGCGGGCTCACGTGCAGCACGCTGAAGGCCGCTCCGTGCGCGAGCGGAAGGCGCAGCGCACGGGCGAGCGCGAACTCGGACTGCAGGGAGAAGTCCAACCCCACCGCCACCCGCCGCAGCCCCCGCTGGGTGCGGAGGAAGCCGTCGGGCAGCAGGGGCAGACTCCTTCGGGAAGACACGTTTGGCCTCATCTTGACTCCCTTCCACCTCACCGCTGGACGCACCGCGCGGAAGGGCTGACCGCCTCACGCGGGCCCTCATGGACATACATTCAGCCCCGTCGGTGGATGTGCCACCCGTCTTTTGCGGGGACGCTGCGTCCGCAGCCTGGCGGCGGGGCACGCGAGCGGCTTGGGCCGGCGGGACGCTCCGGCGAGGGCAGGCGGGCAGGCCTTCCATCCTCTGGACGCCGTCCTGTTTCTGTAACGTTTTCAGGGCGCCGCACCGCTTCGTTCAAGGACTCCAGGGCAGGCGTGCGTTCAGGGCCGCCATTTCAACGGTTTGAGACGTTGACCGCCGGACCTTGGGGCAAGGGGGCACTTTCGGAGGCTCGGCCAGCCCTTTGCAAAGACCTCTGACCGGCCTCTCACGAGGCCATGGGCGGCGGGTCGGACGGCAGGTCGCAAGGGAGCGGGAACATGCGCGGGGTCATCACCGGACGTGAGGTGGCTGCCAACCTGGGACTCATCTACCGGGAGTTCGGAACAGCCTGTGTGTTGCGCTGTCTCTGGGTGATGCTCAGCGGGAAGTCCACCACCTTCCTGGAGGTGGCGTGTCCCTGCGAGAAGATGCGGCCGTGAGCACGCGTCACTGAAGACAGCTCGGGCCGCGGGAAGCACCAGCTTCCGCGGCCCGAACAGTTTCAACGGCGGTGTGAGATGGGTCGCTAGCGCTGATGCGGATCCGCGTCACCGCGACGCACTTCCTCGCGCTCGTCGACCTTGTCCTTGATGGCGTGCTTCACGTCCTCGACCACGCCCTTGACCTTGCCCTTGAGCGTGTCCGCCTTGCCTTCGGCTTCCAGCGAACGGTCGCCCGTCGCCACGCCCACGGTTTCCTTCACCTTGCCCTTTGCCTTGTCAGTCCACTCGCCCATGGCGTCCTCCTGACGTCGGTGTGTGAATCGTTGTGGAGGACAACGTGCGCACGTCATGGACGGGCGGCAGGTGACGGTGGCTCGTCCGCACGGTCGCCCTGCTCGGGCCGGGACAGGTCGGAATGTCAGGCAATGAACAATGCCCGGCGCGCGGTGAAACGACACGCGCCCTGCCCTCCCTACCCGTTGTGTCCCTGTTATTCGCGGAGACCCGGGAGTCTGGCTCACAAGACGACGACGTTGCATTGACGCATCCGCACTTCGCCCGCAGGCTTGAGCCGTTCGACCGGATCCGTCACCCGATGACACAGCCATCGCACCCTTCGACCCAGGCGCTGCTCTTCAAGCTGCTCTTGCTGCGCACGCTGGTCGTCACGGTGGCGGTGGCGCCGGCCATCTACGTCGACATGCAGCTGTTGGACGTGGACGCGAGCCACACGGGGTTCGTGCTGGGCGTCGTCACGCCCATCGTCATTGGCGGGCTGGCGCTGGTGGTGCCCATTGGGGCGGTGGGCGCGCTGTTGCGGTACGCGCTGGAGGCGAAGGCGAGTCCCGCGGAGCGGCTGAGGCGGCTGTTGCGGCTGCCGGGCGTGCTCACGTTCGTGGAGGCGCAGTCGGGCTGGTTCCTGGGCGGCATCTTCTTCAACGGCGCCATTGGTCTGGCGCTGGACCGGCCGCCGCGCGTCATCCTGGTGGGCGTGGCGGTGGCGATGAGCGCGGGGCTCTTCAGCGCGCCCATCATGTACATGCTCTACGAGAAGGCGCTGGCGGCGGTGACGCTGGAGGCGTTCCGCCGCGCGCCGCACGAGCGCCCCGCCGGCGAGGGGCTGTTCCTGCCCCGGCAGAGCTGGTTCCTGCCGGCCATCGTCGTGTCCGCGCTGCTGATTACGTGCATCACGAGCATCGCCACGTTGCAGCTGCGGCTGGAGAAGAACCTGTCGTCGCTGGCGGACGACCTGGAGCTGTCGGGCGAGTACCGGGGCGCGGCGCGGGTGCGCTCGCGCATCCAGCCGTTGCAGCGCGACCTGACGTTGCCGGTGGCGTTCCTGGGCGGGTTCGCGGCGCTGGGGGCCATCTTCACGGCGGCCTGGGCGGCGCGCCGGCTGGCGCAGGGGGCGAGGG
>NZ_RAWP01000038.1:0-81419 GCF_003668935.1 Corallococcus sp. AB032C
ACGCTCAGGTCCACCCCCGCCCGCGCCATCTTCCCCACCAACCCCGCCGCCTCGTTGCGCACCGCGAACCCTCCACCTCGGACCCCAATCGGGTCCAACGGCGGGATGTGCATCGCCACCACGTGCACCGCGTCGCGCGCCTCCTCCAGCCAGCCGTCCAGCGCCTCCTCCACCATCGGATCCACCGTGCTGCTGCCGGAATCCACCAGGCTGAAGTGCACGCCATGGAAGGTGAAGTGCTGGCTGCCCCGGCCCACCAGCCGCTGGTACTCGCGCGCGTCGTCCGTGAAGGTCTCGTGGTTGCCCAGCGTCGCGAACAGGGGAATCCGCGAGCCCGCCTCCAGCCGCTGCTGGAACTCCTCCAACTGCTCGCGCGTCCCGTACTCCGTCAGGTCCCCCGCGAAGAAGATGAAGCGCAACGTGGGGTCCTCATTCAGCTTCGCGTAGACGTCCCCCACCTTCGACAGCGCCTCCTGCACGTCCGCCAGCGCCGCGAACCGGAACGGCTCGCGCGCGTCCCAGTCCGGCGGCGCCACCGTCAGCCGCATCGCCGTCCCCGGCCGCAGGGCCACACGCCACGCCTTCACCGTCGGGTGCGCGTCCGGCAGCGCCACCACCGTCAGCGGCGTGCCCGCTTCGTCCACGGCGTCCAGCACCGCGTCCGGCATCGCGTTGTGCACCATGAACAGCCAGTCCGTCCGCGCATCCGCGCCCGCGGTGACTTTCGTGGTGAACACCGGCGCCTGCCCCCACAGCTCCAGCGTCCCCGACGCCAGCGTCCGCACCGACGCGAGCCCGCCCTCCACCTCCACCGTCAGCGCGTCCGCCTCCGCCTGGCCCACGCGCGTGTCCCGCACCGCGCGGTCCTCGCTGGGGCGCACGCAGCCCGCCGTCAACAGCGCCGCTGTCAGGCCCACCGCGCCCAGTGCACGAAGTCCTCCGCTCACGTGTCACCTCCCACCGCGTACACCAGCGACACCCGCCCCATCAGCGCACCACCCGCCTGCGCCTCCGCCGCCACGCCCCAGCGCTCCGTCAACAGCACGCGCCCCTTCAGACCGAACGAACCAATCATCCCGCCGCCCCGGCCTCGCAGCCCTCCCACCAGTCCGTCCTTGCGGTGGTCGTAATAGAGCACTGCCTCGCCCCTGAGCGGCCCGCCCCGCCCCAGCCACACGCCGTAGCCGAACGTGTAGAGCAGCTGGCCGTACAGGTTGTCGTCCTCCACGCGCCCCGGATAGCTGTAGCCCTGGAATGACAGCCCCAGGCCGCCCTCCACGAACGAGCCCGCGAAGCGCGGCCCGAAGCGCTCCATCGCGTAGCGGCCCTTGAGCCCCACCTCCCCGCCTCCCAGCGTGAAGCCCTCCGTCGGGTAGCGGTGGTACGTCGCGATGCCCTCCACGTCCAACGACGTTCCGTCCCCCAACCCCGGCGTCCGCTCCGGCGCGCCCCACAGCCGGTAGGCCGCGCCCGCGCGGATCAACGTGTTGCCCTCGTCCGGCGCCAGCCGCGCGGACGCCTGGAGCCGCACCCTCGACAGGCGCGCCACCGCGCCCAGCGCGAAGAAGTTCCGGTAGTCCGCCGTCGCGTCGTGCACGTACTGGTAGCCCAGGTCCAGCTCCAGCGGAGGCAGCGTGTCCGGCACCTGCCCCGGGTCGAACGCCGGCGACGTCACCGCGTACAGGTTCGCCAGCATCGACAGCGAGAACACCCCCGCCCCCGTCAGCGTCACCGCGTACAGCGGCCCGATGGTCTTGCGCGACGCGCCCGTCAACGCGATGGGCACCAACCCCGCGGCGATCAACCCCAGCCCCGTCGCCTCCGCCGCGAACAGGCCTCGCGCCGTCGCGGAATCCCCCGCCATCCACGCCCCCAACCCGTGCAGCAGCAGCCCTGGCACCACCGCGACCGCCACCGGCAGCGCCTTGAATGGCGGCCTCGGCGCGTCCTCCGTCAGGCGCACGCGCGGCTTCGACACCCGGCCGCCTTCCGGGGCTCCCTGCTCCGGCGCCACCACCGGGCCGGACTCCGCCGCGGACGCAGTGGGCACCGGCCGGGGCCCCTCCTCCGTCAGCACCCGGGCCATCACCTCCGGCGGCACCACCGACGCGTCCGAACCCCGGCGCTTCGGCACGTCCCGGGGGATGTCACTCCCACCCAGCTCGGGACCGCCCGCCAGCAGCTCGAAGGCGGACAGCCAGCCGCCGCCGTCCTGCGCCCGCGCGGGCCCCGAGGCCAGCCAAAGCCCCAGCACCACCGCGAAGGTGGCTCGCGCACTCCACACCGGGCGCCCATGCCCCATGACCGTCGTCTCGCTTCCCTGGGAGCGGCCTTCCACCCCTCCCACCCCGGACCGAAGCCCGGAATGGCGCAGGTGATAACCCCGCCCCCGGAATGCGCTGAACGAAGCAGCGTGAAGAAGTGTGAACCGGCGCAACAGTCCGCCTCACGCCCCCCATCCACCCACCCTGGGACATCGCGTCACTCCCGAGGGCCGTTCCGACCCACCAGGACGCCCGCTCCTGCCCGGACAGCACCCCGAGCGAAATCTTCGCATGCCATGCGAGCGTGGTCGGGACTTTCGGTGGAAGGCGAGTATGCTGGGGCTTCCCCAAACCCGGCCTCGCCTCCCCGCCCGTGGCAGAACCCAGTCCCCAGCAATTCGGCAAGTACGTCCTGGTCTCCAAGCTTGCCGCGGGAGGCATGGCGGTCACCTACCGCGCGCGTATGACGGGCGCGATGGGCGTCACCAAGCCCTGCGTCATCAAGCAGATCCTCCCGCACTTCGTGGACGACCACGACTTCGTGGAGATGTTCATCAGCGAGGCGCGCCTGGTGGCGGGCCTGACGCACGGGAACATCGCGCAGATCTTCGACTTCGGTGAGGTGGACGGGCAGTACTTCATCGCCATGGAGCTGGTGCACGGCCAGCCCCTGTCGAAGGTGCTGCGGCGCGCGGCGCGCGCGGGCGTCGGCTTCTTTCCGCAGCCGCTGGCCCTGCACATCGCCAGCAAGCTGTGCGAGGGCCTGGACTACGCGCACCGCCACGTGGGCGAGGACGGCCAGCTGCTGGGCCTGGTCCACCGCGACGTGTCCCCGGACAACGTCCTCATCTCCTACGAGGGCGAGGTCAAGGTCATCGACTTCGGCATCGCCAAGGTGACGAGCGCCGTGGAGGCCAAGACGTCTCCGGGCACGCTCAAGGGCAAGTACCCGTACTTCTCCCCGGAGCAGGCGCAGGGCCGGCAGGACCTGGACGCGCGCACGGACGTGTACGCGGCGGGCATCGTCCTCTACGAGATGCTCTGCGGCCGGCGCCCCTTCGAGGGCGAGTTCGTCACCGTGCTGCCCCGCATCATCACCGGCGACTGCCTGCCCCCGTCCGCCGTCAACCCGACCATCGGCGAGGACCTGGAGACCATCGTCGCGCACGCCATGGCGGTGGACCGCGAGGCCCGCTACCAGACGGCGAAGGACCTGAGCGAGTCCACGGTGGAGCTGCTCTACCGGGACACGCCGCGCTTCACGCCCACGATGCTGAGCCAGCTCATGACGTACCTCTTCGCGGAGGAGCTGGCCGCCGAGGGACGCAAGGTGGAGCTGCCGCCCGGCTTCAAGGAGCAGCTGGCCGCGTGGCAGTCGCCGTCGTCGGAGCCGTCCCAGGGCCGCGCGCGGATGCCGTCCAGCAACGGCAGGTCCTCCAACCCCGGCAGCCCCGGCGTGTCCCGCCCGTCCAGCCCCGGCGTGGCGCGGCCCTCCAGCCCCGGCGTGCGCGCCTCCGGCAGCTCGCCTGGCCTACGACCCTCGACGGATGGCGCCCCGCGCCGCTCGTCCACCCAGTCCACCGCCGTGCGCAGGAGCACCACCGGCGTGCGCCGCGTGACGACGCCAGGGGGCACCCGCGAGAACACCGGCACCGGCCGCCGCCCCCTGCCGCCCGAGCTTGCTGCCGAGCCGGACACCGACGGGGGCACGGAGCCCACGGCGATGCCCCGGGCGCTGCCCACGCTGGCCGCGCCGCATGACACGCCGGTGGAGACGGCCATCGCGCCGGAATCGCCGCGGCCGCCCCAGCCGCCCGAACCCGAGGAGAAGGAGGCCCCGCGCGCCCGCACCAGCGCGGACGACGCGCGCGAGAAGCTGGCCGCCGAGGCCACCGAGCGCGAGGGCAAGCGCACGAAGCAGGTGCGCCAGCTGAGCATGCTCGTGTTCGGCATCACCGGCGTGCTGCTCGTCATCGGCCTGTTGATCCACTTCCTGTCCCCGGCCGACGAGGGCGAGCTCTCTAGCGAGCCCGTCGTCCTGTGGATCACCTCCAAGCCGGAAGGCGCCTCCGTCGTCGTCAATGGCCGGCCGGTGGGGAACACGCCCAGCCGCATCATCGGCGCGGATCAACGGACGTCCCACACCATCGTCGTCACCAGGCCTGGCTACCGCGCCTGGACGCGGCGCTTCACGCCGAACCAGGCGGAGGTCCACCTCAAGGCGGAGCTGGAGGTGGCGCCCGGCACCACCCAGATGGCGTCGGAGATTCCCACCTCCACCAAGCTCGACGCGGGCGCTGAGGCCCCGGACGCGGGCGCGGGCGCCGTCGTCGCCGCGGTCAATTCTGGCGAGGACGCGGGCACCTCCCTGGATCTGGACGGAGGCCTGGCCGCCACGGACGCGGGGACCGGGTCCACCGAGTCCGCCGCCGACCCGCTGGCGAACGACAAGGACCGCGAGATGCGGCGCGTGGACTACCCCACGCGCCTGCTGGTGCTGCGCCCCATGTACAACGGGCTGCCGCTGCCGGAGTACCCCACGGCCACCATCGACGTGTCGCCCGGCGCCGCCTACTCCGTGTGGACCGAGGGCAGCGCGGCGTTCGCGGAAGGCGACGGCACCGCGTCCGGCACGCTCGTCTACTACGCGGAAGGCGACCTGCCGGCGGACAACACCGTGGGCTTCATCAGCAGCGCGCCGCGCACCCTCAAGGGCGCGAAGAAGCTCCACTTCTTCGCCCTGGACGACACCGGCCTCGAGGACAACCGCGGCTCCATCCGCGTGCACCTGCGGCAGTCCGCGTACATCCCGCCCCGCTCCGTGCTGTTCGAGCCGGAGAAGAACGCGCTGAATGTGAAGCCCCAGCACCAGATGCACCTGCGCGGCCTCAACCCCAAGTCCACCTACGCCTTCACCGTGCGCGACGACTTCGCGGAGGTGCGCTCCGGCACCAATGGCCGCGTGCACACGGTGCTGTGCATGGAGAAGGGCCCCAAGGCCGAGTCCGTGCGCAGCTCGCACCGCCTCTTCGAGACGGGCAAGCGCTACCAGGTGTCCGGCGTGGAGGACATGCGCTGCGTCTTCCCCGACCTGCAGCTGGGGGACAACCAGGGCGCGCTCGACTTCGACATCGTCGACGTGACGAACATGTCCCGCAAGGAACGCGCGGAGGCGCTGCGCGGCGCCAAGCGCTCCGAGCGGTAGCGGGCAGGCACCCGGGCACCCGCCCGGGAGCACGTCCAGCAGGCGGGCGTCTCATCGACTCGCCAGTGCCCCCCTGACGCGCGAGGTCCCGCGCGAAAGGGCAGTGCGTACCTTCACGGACATCCACTGCTACTCACGGGAGTCCGTTCATGATGCGGGTACCCAGGTTCCTTCCGTAAGGGCTCACGGGGGCCGCCGTGCGTCACTTCCGCGGCCCGGCTCGAAAAGGATGGGAAGGGCACGTGGGCGCGGAGCCGGAAAACGGCACCGGGCCCACGGGTCTTTCCCCCGGGGCCCGGCTTGGTGCTTCAAGCACTGCGTGCGCCGAACCTCAGATGTCCAGGTTCTGCACGTCCAGCGCGTTGCGCTCGATGAACTCGCGGCGCGGCTCCACCGCTTCGCCCATGAGCAGGGAGAAGATTTCGTCGCTCTCCACCATGTCCTCCACGCGCACCTGGAGCAGCGTGCGGCGGGTGGGGTCCATGGTCGTCTCCCAGAGCTGCTCCGGGTTCATCTCGCCCAGCCCCTTGTAGCGCTGCAGGCCCAGGCCCTTCTGCGCGTCCTTGCGGACCGCGGCCAGCACCTCTTGCACGGAGAACGCCGACACCTCGCCCGCGTCCACCTGGACGAGGTAGGGCGCCTTGCCCAGCGAGTTGAACGCTTCGCGCAGGGCGACGAGCTCCAGGTACTCCGGCGAGGACAGGTAGGCCTGGTCGAAGACGGACTCGCGCATGGAGCCGTTCACGTCCGTCGTCACCACCAGCCGTTTTGCCTCCTGGTGCTCCGCGTCCTGCTCCAGCCGCGTGGACAGCCGGCCCATCACGTCCGGCATGCGCCGCTGGCAGTACTCGCGCATGGTGACGAGTTCCGCCTCCACCGCCGCCCCGTCCGCGAGCGTCTCCGAACGCAGGCGGGTGGCCTGCACCAGCGCGTCCACGATGCGCGCGTCGCGGCGCTTGGCCTGCTTCTCCAGCCGCTCCTCGTAGGTGATGACCTTCTCCAGCAGCGCCTTGAAGTCGCTGCCGCCCAGCTCACCGGCCGGCGTCTTCACCCGGCAGTGCTCCGCGGCGATCTTCAGCAGGTACTCGTTGAGGGCGCGCTCGTCCTTGACGTAGCTGTCCTTCTTGTTGCGCGTGACTTTGTAGAGCGGCGGCTGCGCGATGTAGACGTAGCCCCGGTCGATGAGCTCGCGCATCTGCCGGTAGAAGAACGTGAGCAGCAGCGTGCGGATGTGGCTGCCGTCCACGTCTGCGTCCGTCATCAGGATGATGCGGTGGTAGCGAGCCTTCTCCGGGTCGTAGTCCTCCGCCCCGATGCCCGTGCCCAGCGCGGTGATGAGCGTGACGATTTCGGCGCTGGTCAGCATCTTCTCGAAGCGCGCCTTCTCCACGTTCAGGATCTTGCCGCGCAGCGGGAGGATGGCCTGGTTGCGCCGGTCCCGGCCCTGCTTCGCGGAGCCACCTGCGGAGTCACCCTCCACGATGTACAGCTCGCTCTCGTGCGGGTCGCGGCTCTGACAGTCCGCGAGCTTTCCGGGAAGGCCTCCACCGTCCAGCACGCCCTTGCGGCGCACCGTCTCACGGGCCTTGCGCGCGGCGAGGCGGGCGCGGCACGCGTCGCCAATCTTCGCCACGACCTTCTTGGCCAGCGGCGGGTTCTCCTCCAGGAAGCTGGCGAGCTGGTCATTCACCATCTGCTCGACCAGGCCCTTCACCTCGCTGTTGCCCAGCTTCGTCTTCGTCTGGCCCTCGAACTGGGGGTTGGAGAGCTTCACGGAGATGACCGCGGACAGGCCTTCACGCGCGTCTTCACCCGTGGGCGTCTCCTTCAGGTCCTTCCAGAAACTGCCCTTCTCCGCGTAGCTGTTGAGCGTGCGCGTGAGCGCGGCCTTGAAGCCGGACAGGTGGCTGCCACCCTCGTGGGTGTTGATGTTGTTGGCGAAGGTGAAGATGCGCTCGTCGTAGCCATCGTTCCACTGCATGGCGATTTCCAGCGACACGCCCTCGCGCTCCGACTTGATGTAGACGGGCTTCTCGTGCAGCGCTTCCTTCGCCTTGTTGAGGTACTCCACGAAGGAGGAGATGCCGCCCTCGAACTTGAAGTCGTGCTCCTTCTGGGTGCGCTCGTCGCGGATGGTGATGTGCAGGCCCGCGTTGAGGAACGCGAGCTCGCGCAGGCGCTGGCTGAGCGTCTCGAAGTTGAAGTCCACCGTCTCCATGACCTGCGTGTCCGGCTTGAAGTGGATGGTCGTGCCGAGCTTGTCCGTGGTGCCCACTTCCTGGGGCGAACCGTTGGCCACGCCGCGCGCGTAGGACTGTTCGTAGACCTTGCCGGCGCGCTGGACGCGGACCTTGAACCACTCCGACAGGAAGTTCACGCAGGTGACGCCCACGCCGTGCAGGCCGCCGGACACCTTGTACGCGCCGTTGCCGAACTTGCTGCCGGCGTGCAGCTCCGTGAGCACCACTTCCAGCGTGTCCTTGCCCTTGAACTTGGGGTCGGGGTGCGGGCCCACGGGGATGCCGCGGCCGTTGTCCTGGACGCTGAGCGAACCGTCCACGTGGATGATCACGTCGATGTCCGTGCAGTGGCCGGCCAGGGCCTCGTCCACGGAGTTGTCGACGACCTCGTACACGAGCTTGTGGAGCCCGTAGGTCATCGTGTCGCCGATGTACATGCCGGGGCGCTTGCGGACGGCCTCCAACCCTTCGAGCTTGGTGATGGCGTCCGTCCCATAATCGGCGGGCGGCGCGGCCGGCGAGACACCGGTAGCGGGGGTCTTTTCCATGTGAAGCGTGTCCTTGGGAAAGGCTGCCGTTGCGACAGGGCTCAAGCCCGTTGTGCCTACCACCACCGGGCATCCCGGACAAGCTCTGGGAGCCCACGCAAGGCTGCGGAAAGATTCATGAATCAGGCGTCAAAACGCGAGGGCGGGAGGCGGTCCTCCAGCGCCGCGATCAACTCTTCATAAACAGCCTTGCGGGCGAAAAGATGTCGCGTGACGAGCACCCTTCCCTCTTCCTTGAGGAACAGGCCCAGCACGCTCCCCTTGCGGCCGACCCGGCGCACGGAATCAATCTGTCCCCAGTGCAACTCCAGCGGCTGGCCGCTGAAGGGCCGGGCCACCCGCACACCCGCGGCGTCCAGGGTGATGCCCCACTGCGCGCGGGGGCGCAGGCGGTGGACGGAGACGAGGAAGGTCAGCATCAGGCCCGCGCTGATGCCGGCCCGCGCCATGGCGATCAGCCCCCCGCCGCCCCGGTAGTCCGCCAGGGCCCAGGCGGTGAGGACCGCCAGGAAGCACGCGCCCAGGACGAGGGCGATTCGGGTGGGACGCGGATCGAACGAGAAGAAGCGCGGGGTCATGGTGGCGGGCCCAAAAGGGATGGAAACCTAACCCCCTGGCGCACGGTGTGCGCGTCCTTTCCTCCGGGGCTGTTCTTTGGCCGTCGTCCCCGCGCATAGGCTGGCCGGCACGCATGACGGATGCCGAACTCACCCTGCGCCTGCACACCAACCTCATCGCCTTCAAACGCCTCCAGGCCGAGCGCGGCCCGCTGCGCCACCTGCACCTCCCCGGCGTGGACGCGTTCGCGCTGCCTGGCTACCAGGACGCGCACTTCCAGCAGGTCCTCTTCACGGACGCGGACGCACTGGCGGCCGCGCTGCCGGCCGTCACGGACTTCTACCGGGGGCATGGGCTGTCCCGCTGGCGGGTCACCCTGACGCCGGGGCAGCGGGACGCGACGCGGGCGCTGGGCGCCGCGGGCTACCGGCTGGACTTCACCGTGGTGGCCATGGGGGCCTGGCTGAAGGAGCTGCCGGACGCGGCGCCCGGAGTGCCGGTGGAGCCCGTGGAGGACCTCAACGACCTGGTGGAGATCAACGTCCAGACCTACGGCGCGGAGTGGCGGGACATCCTCTCCGTGTGGCAGCGGCCGCCCCGCCTGCCGGTGCACACCGTGGTGGCGCGCGAGCACGGCCGGGCGCTGTCCTGCGGGCTGGCGGTGGACGTGGCGGACACGGCGGGCGTGTACCTGGTGGCCACCCACCCGGAGGCCCGGGGGCTGGGGCTCGCGTCGGCGGTGATGCGCGGAATCATCTCCGAGGCCCGCAAGCGCGGGTGCACCGCGACGGTGCTCCAGTCCACCCCGGCGGGCATCCGCGTGTACCGCCACCTGGGCTACCGCGACCTGGGCCCCTGGGAGCACTGGGTGCCCCAAGGGCTCTGAAGGCGCCCGGATTCAGCGCAGCGTTTCCAGTTCCTCCAGCGTCTCCAGCACCCGCTGGGGCTCCTCCAGGCCGTGGAGCCGGTCCGCCAGGCCGCGCCCCGCGAGCCGGGCCACGTGCGCCAGCCGCATCAGCCTCGCGCGGCCCACGTGGCCGTCCACCAGCGCCACCACCAGCCGCAGGGGCTGGCCGTCCGGCGCGTCCACCTTCAGGGGCCGGGCCAGCGTCACCAGCGCCGCCACCGGGGCCGCGCCGGGCACGAACGCGTGCGGCACCGCCACGCCGTTGCCCACCTGGGACGGGGCCGTGCCCTCGCGCTGGCGCAGGCCCTCCGCGAGCGCCGCCCCGTCCACGCCGGGCAGGGCCGCCGCCAGCCGTCCGGCCGCCACGTCCAGCGCGTCCTCGTAGTCCCCGCAGGAGAGCTGCAACACCACCCGCTCCGCGCTCAGGAGCGGCCCCAGCGGGGGCACGGGTTCGTTGCCGCGCACCTCGCGCAGGGGGAACTCCGCGTCCAGGAAGGCCCGCACGCGCGCCAGCTGCGCGCCGGTGAGCTTGCGCCGCGCGATGTCCAACATCAGCGTCCCCGCGGCGGGCACGTCTTCCAGGTAGCCCGCCACGTACGGGCTCACCCGGTTGGCCACGTCCATGAGCAGCCCCGGGGGCACGTCCAGCTCCCGGGCTATGGCCGTCAGCCGCTCCTGCGTGGGCGGCGCGTCCACGCCGTTCTCCACGCGGCTCAGGTACGCGCTGGACACGCCGATGCGCCGCGCCAGGTCGCGCAGGGACAGGCCCGCGTCCACCCGCAACAGGCGGAGTGTGGCTCCCAGGTGCATGGCGCTCAGCTCCGCGCTCCGAGCGGCTGCGTCGTCTCCGGCGGCGTCCCCTGCGTCCGGACCTGCTCCGGAGGCTGGGCCAGCACCGTCGCCCCCTCCGGGTGACGCACGAGCAGCAGCGAGGCGGGCGCGTCGCGCACGATTCGCTCGCGCTGAACGCCGAACAACCGGTCTTCCAGGCCCCATTCGGTCCCCAGGCCCACCACCACGAGGTCGTAACCCGCCTTCGCTTCTTCCAGCGCTGCCTCTTCCGGCGACGCGTGGCGCACCACCTTCAGCTTCACGGAGGCGCCCTCGTCCGCGGGGAACAGCTCCTCCACCTGCGCGCGGCCCGCGCCCGAGCCTTCGGGCGACGTCACGTGCAGCACCGTCACCTCCGCGCCGGCCTGCTTCACCAGCCGCCGCGCCAGGCCCAGCGCCGCCCGGTCATGCCGGCTGCCCACGAAGGGCACCAGCACCCGGCGCACCTGCGACAGGCCGCGGTCCACCAGCACCGCCACCGTGCCGCCCGCCTCCTGCATCACCTCGTGCACCGTGCCGCCCAGCACCGTCTGGCTGAAGAGCGGCTTGTGCCAGCCCAGCAGCACCAGGTCCGCGCGCTTCGCCTGCGCCGTGCGGCAGATGTCCCGCGCGGGCTCCGACGACACGAACGACAGCGTGCGCACGGACAGCCCCAGCTTCTCCGCGCGTCCCACCAGGGGCGCCAGCGCGCCGCCGGACGCGGCGGTGGGGTCCAGCGCCTCCTCCCCGCGGGCCTTGAGCGAGCGCTCCGGGGACAAGAGGTGCAGCGCGTAGAGGTTCGCCTCGTTGCGCTCGCCGGACAGCGCGCGCGACAGCACCGCCATGCCCGGGCCAGCCTGGCCGTGCGACACGCACAAGAGCACCGTGTACGCGGACGGGGGAAGCGCCGGCTCCGGCGCGTGCAGCAGCTGGTCGCGCGCCTGCTCCGCCGGCGAATACAGCAGGCGCAGGAACGGCGTGGTCATGAAGGTCGTGACCAGCGCCATGATGACCATCATCGTGAAGAGCGTGGGCGAGATGACGCCCAGGTCCAGGCCCAGGTTGAGCACGATGAGCTCCATCAGGCCGCGCGTGTTCATCAGGATGCCGATGGCGCCCGCCTCCCGCCACCGCAGGCCCGTGAGGCGCGCCGCCACCGCGCTGCCGCCGAACTTTCCCAGGCACGCCAGGACGATGATGACGCCGCACGTGAGCCACGCCTCCGGGGTGTCCAACAGGCCCAGCTGCGTGCGCAGGCCGCTGAAGGCGAAGAACACGGGCAGCAGCAGCACGACGGCCACGTCCTCCAGCTTCTCCGCCAGCGCCACCGCCAGCCCGCCCTCCTTGGGAATCACCGCGCCGAACATGAAGGCGCCGAAGAGCGAGTGGATGCCGATGGACTCGGTGGTCCACGCGGAGCCGAGCAGCAACACCAGGGTGATGGCCACCACGTTCTGGGTGAGCCCCTCGCGGTTGGCCACGCGCGCGCCCAGCCGGGCGAGGAACGGCTTCACCAGCAGCAGCATGAAGGCGATGTAGAGCAGCGCGAACAGCGTGGTGAGCCCCGCGTGCGCCAGGTCCGACGCGCGCACCAGCGACACCACGAACGCCAGGATGCACCACGCCGTCACGTCGTCCACCGCCGCGCACGCGATGGCGATGGCGCCCAGCTTCGACTGCATCAGCCCGCGCTCCGTGAGGATGCGCGCCAGCACCGGGAAGGCCGTGATGCTCATGGACACGCCCATGAACAGCACGAACGAGGAGAACGGCACGTCCGGGCTGGACAGCGACTTGTACAGCCACAGCGCGCCCGCACCCGCACCCAGGGCGAACGGGACGACGATGCTGGAGTGGCTGATGGCCACCGACGCGTGCCCCCGCCCCTTCAACAGCTTGGGGTCCAGCTCCAGGCCGATGAGGAACATGAAGAGCACCAGTCCGACCTCGGCCAGCATCTTCAGGAACGGCATGGACTCCGGCGGGAACAGCCAGTGCATGGCGCCCGGAGCCAGCCAGCCCAGGAGTGACGGGCCCAGCGCGATGCCCGCCACCACCTCCGCGATGACCAGGGGCTGCCCCAGCCAACGAGCGCCCCGGCCAATGAGCCGAGACACCGCGATGATGACGATGAGCTGGACCAGGAGCTGGGCGAGCATGTGGGGATTCATCGGACAGGCCTCGCTGGGAAAGTGTTAAGGATGCACTTACCAAGGCGTCTCGCGCAGCGTCAACACGCGCGAGCAGGGCCACCCGCGCGAGAAGACACACCTGGAGTGTCAGGAGGCTTCGGAGGCCTTGTTGGCCGCCACGGCCTTGAGGAGCGTCTCCACGTCCACCGGCTTGCGCAGGTAGCCGCAGGCGCCCATCTCCTCCGCGACCTGGCGCGCGTTGGCGGAGGCGGAGAAGACGAGCACGGGGATGCCGCTCCACGCCTCCACCTGGCGCATCTGCCGGCCGAAGGTCGCGCCGTCCATCACCGGCATCATCATGTCCAGCAGGACCAGCGACGGCGTCACCGGCTCCCGGCGGAGCACCTCCAGCGCCTGCAGCCCATTGCCCGCTCCGAAGACAGTGTAACCCGCGTCGCGAAGCACTTCCTCCAGCGCCTCCCGCAGGTCCGTGTCGTCATCCACCACCAACACCGGCCGACTCACTCGCGCGTCTCCTTCTCCAGCGGCAGCTCCAGCGTGAAGCGCGCGCCCTCTTCCGCGGAGGGCTCCGCCCAGGCCCGTCCGCCGTGCGCCTCCGCGGCGCGGCGGGCGAGGTAGAGCCCCAGGCCCAGGCCTCCATACGAATGCGAGCTGACCGCGCGGCCGAAGCGCTCGAAGATGCGCTCCACCTGGTCCACGGGCACGCCGATGCCCCGGTCGCGCACCTGGATGCGCGCGAAGCTCCCTTCCCGCGCCACGTCCACCTCCACCGGCCGTCCCGGACCGAACTTGAGCGCGTTGGATATCAACGCCGCCACGGCCTGGTCCACGCGGAGCCGGTCCCACGTCCCCCAGAGTCCGCGGCGAGGCGACTGGCGCAGCTCGCACCCGGCCGCGCGGGCCTCCGCCTGGTAGCGGTCCAGCACTTCGGAGACCAGCTCCTCCAGGTCGAAGCGCTCGGGCATGAGCGACAGCTCGCCGCTGGACAGCTGCGACACGTCCAGGAGGCCCTCCACCAGCGTGCCCAGCCGGCGCACCTGACGCACGCTGCGCTCCAGGCGCGTCACCACGTCCGGCTCCAGCTTGTGCGCCTCCGTGCGCTGCAACAGCGTGCCCAGTTGCAGCCGCAGCGTGGTGAGCGGCGTGCGCAGTTCGTGCGCGGCCACGGTGAGGAACTCGTCGCGCAGGCGCACCGCCTCACGGGCCTCCTGGAAGAGCCGCGCGTTCTCCAGCACCAGCCCCGTCCTGCGCGCCAGCTCCTGCGCCAGCGACAGGTCCACCGGCGCGAGCGTGCGCTCGCCCAGCGTGCCCATGGACAGCACGCCCAGCCGGCCATCGTTGCCGGGCAGGGCCACGTTCACCACCGAGCGCAGCCCCAGCCCCTCGATGGCGCGCTGGTGCGCCACGTCCCGGGTGATGGGCTCCGGGCGCTTGCGCACGTCCGGCATGAACTCCGGCTGGCCCGTGCGCAGCACGTACGCGGGGCCCGCGGCGGCCTGGGGGTCCAGCGGGAAGCGCTGGTCCAGCTTCCAGGCATGGGCGCGCCGCTCCGCGTCCGGGTGCGCCAGCGCCACCAGCCGCAGGCCGCCCTGGTCCGGGTCCTGGAGGAAGAAGGCGCACCAGTCCGCCACCTGGGGCACCATCAGCTGCACCAGCTGATCCAACCGCGCCGCCTGCTCCAGGGACGCGGTGAGCAGCTCGCTGGCCTTGGCCAGGATGTCGCGGTCCACCTCCTCCCGCGCGCGCTCGCGCCGCACGCGCGTCTCCTCCAGCTCGCGAGCCACCGCCGGGCCCAGCCGGGCCATCCGGTCCTTGGAGAAGCAGTCGCGCGCGCCCGCCTTCATCAGCGTGACGGCCTGGTCCTCGCTCAGCTGGCTGGACAGGACGATGAGGGGCACGTCCCGCCCCTGCGAGTGCAGGAGCGCCAGCACGTCCAGCGCGTTGAAGCGCGGCAGCCGGTAGTCACACAGCACCAGGTCCCACGGTCCGGTGGCCAGCGCTTCGCGCAGCGCCTCCAGTGTCTCCACGCGCCGGGCCATGGGCAGGTAGCCCGCCTGCTCCAGCTCCGCCGTCACCAGCGCCGCGTCGTTGACGCTGTCCTCCACGAGCAACAGCCGGAAGGGCGTCATGCCCGGGCCCCACCCATCAGCCCAGGGGACTGACATCGCCCCTTCGGCCGGGAGCCTCGTGCTGCATCCATTCGCGTTGCTCCTCCCGTGGGGTGTGGGCCGCTTTCACCACATGCTAGTGGCCCTCCCTGTCACGCCATCGGGAGAAATGGCGGACGTTCAGCACCGAGCGCTGGCTGGTGAACGTCCCGCGCCAGCGCCCCACCCCACGGGGGTGCAACATCCCCGGATTACCAGGAAACGTCGTACTCGGTATCGAGCAGGGACAGCTGCCGCCCATGCACCTGGACGTCCTGGGCCCCCACGGCCTCCAGGGCGGCCTGGAGCACGCCCTCGTGGTACGGCGCGGGCATGAAGTCCCGGCGCATCACGAAGCGGGCGCTGTGGTCGCCCGTCCAGAGGACGCTGCGCTCGCCGTAGCTCACCGCGACGCGGTAGCCCTCGGCCATGTGCTGGAGCATCCGCCAGGGGTTGCCGGCGGCGGCCTGCATCAGGTCCCGGCCGAACATGGAGGCCAGGAAGTCCACCGTGGCCTGCGTCCCGATGTACCGCAGCGCCTGCTCCCAGTCGCCCAGTTGGGGGCGCAGGATTCGCGTCGCCTCGGCGGACATCTCCAGGAAGCGCGCCACCGGGTACAGCTCCTCGGCGTTCAGCGCCTTCAGCCCGGACGCCGCCAGGCACCGTGCTCCGGCTTCCTCGCCCTGGAGGAAGTTCACCACCCCCACCACGCCCTGGAAGAACATCCCGCGCGCCCCGTCTTCCGGGGTCGCTGCCAGGCACCGCTCCACCAGGTGCCACGCCGCGGGCTCCTGCACCCAGCCCGCCGCCTTCGTCGAACCTTCCACCGGTCCGCGATCCATACCGACCTCCACTTCCACTTCAGGCGCTGGAATTGGCCCCCCGTTTCGTGGGTCCATCCGCCAGCGCAGCCCTTCCCCCTCACAGGTGCCGGGGCCCACGCCCCGCTCACACCGTGCAGCCCAATCACATAATTCCATCAGAACGGCAAGGAATCCCAGTAAGACAGGAAGTACCTGCCATTATCTCCCGGATTACTCAATTCTAATGGGAGTGCGGACGGGCTTTCTTATACCCTGAGAAAGAGCTGAGGACCAGACCCCGCACTCCGGGTCTTACCCGGAGAGCGCGGATTGTGCGGCCGCGACGGCGGTTCCGGGGGCGAACGCGCGGTGACCGGCGGCGTGGAGGGCGCGCTCGATGGCGCCCACGGTGACGAGCACGTCCCCGGCGCTGACGCGGTTCATGTGGCCTACGCGGAAGTAGCGCGTCTTGATTTCGGGGTGGAGGCCGCCGGCGATGGCCACGCCCTGCGCCTTCACGCGGCCCACGAGCGTCGCGTCCACGCCGTCCGGGTAGTACACGGCGCTCAGGGTGTTGGCGGCCACGGCCTCCGAGGTGGGGACGAGCCGCAGGCCCAGCGCGCTCCAGGCGGCGCGGAAGGCGCGGGCCATGCGGCGGTGGCGCTCGAAGCGGGCCTCCATGCCCTCCGCGAGAATCTGTCCCAGGCTGACGTCCAGCGCGCACACCAGGGACGTGGGCGGGGTGGCGAAGTAGGCGGGCTTGCCGGCTTCGTAGGCCTCCATCACCGGGAGCCACTCCGCCCAGTCCGCGTACACGCTGGCGACGGGCGCCTTGCGCGCCTTCCACGCGGCGAGCGCGCGAGGGCTCACCGTGAGGAGCGCCAGGCCCGGCGGCACGCCCACCGCCTTCTGGCTGGCGGTGAGGTACACGTCCGCGCCCCACGCGTCCTGCTGGAAGGACTCGCCGGCGGTGGCGCACACGCCATCCACCACGGCCAGGACGCCGTACTGGCGCGCGGCCTTCACCAGCGGCTCCACGGGCGCGAGCACCGCGGTGGAGGTGTCCACGTGCGTGACGGTCATCAGCTTGAAGCCGCCGCCGCGCAGCTCCGCCTCCACCTGGGCCACCTCCGGGGCGCTGCCCACGCTGGCCGCGCGCACGTGCGTCACCTTCGCGCCGTGGCGCTCCAGGATGTGGGCCATGCGGTCGCTGAAGTAGCCGGTGTTCACCACCAGCGCGCGGTCGCCGGGCTCGATGAGGTTGGCCACGGCGAGCTCCATGGCCAGGGTGCCGCTGCCGGAGACGACGAAGGGCTGCGCGCCGGGGGCGAGCGACACCTCGCGCAGGCGCTTCAGGGCCCGGCCGAAGGTGGCGATGAAGCCCGCGTCCAGGTGTCCCGGCACCGGCCCGGACATCGCCTGCAACACGTCCGCGTCCACGTCCACCGGCCCGGGAATCATCAACAGGTCTCTCACGGCGCCACTCCTCCTGAAGGCCCCCTCCGGACAGCCGGAGGGCGGTCCCCCACTGTGGCCAGCGCGGGCCCGGCTTGTCCACGCTGGAAACACAGACGCCGGAGCCCCCGCGGTGGGGACTCCGGCGTCATGGACTTCAGGAAGCGAAGGGATGGACTAGCGGTACGTCGCGGTCAGGCTGTCCGCGCGGGTCACCTGGCCAGCGGTGAACTGGTTCATGCAGTTGTCGTCCGTGTAGTCCATGAAGTTGTAGATGGGGTCCACGCCGCCGCCCGCGCAGGTGTCGCGGTTGACGGGGCAGCCAAACGCGGCCGAGGCCTCCGGAGGCGTGTCGCTGACGGAGTCACCCGGGTTGGCGCAGCCGCCCTGGAACGTGTGGTACAGGCCCAGCCAGTGGCCGACCTCGTGCGTGGCCGTGTCGCCCTCGTTGTACGGGGCCGCCGTGCCGCCGGGGACGCTGCTGTAGAGCATGACCACGCCGTCCATCTTCGGCTGGCTGCTGTAGCTGGAGGGGAAGGTCGCCCAGCCCAGCAGGCCGCCCTTGAGGTTGGCGGTGTAGATGTTCAGCGACTCCGGGCCGCCCTTGCGCAGCGCGGTCTTCATCTTCTTCTCCGCCGCGGAGCCCGAACCCAGCGCGAACCACTGGGTGTTCGTGGTGCGGTCCGTGCCGGCCAGCGTGAACTTGAACGGGGTGTTGGCGTACGCCGCGTTCAACACGTTCATCTGCGAGGTGATCTGCGAGTCCGGAACGTCGCCGTTGGCGAGGCCCGTGCCCTTGTTGATGACGTGGAAGTACACAGGCACGTTGACGGAGCCCACGGCACGCTTGGCGTGCACGCCGCGGTTCGCCAGCGCCGCTTCAATCTCCAGCTTCTCGTCGGCGGACGGCTCGATGGTCGCACAGCCACGGTGCGGGACCGCCTGCTGGGTGGCGGCCTCCTCCGCCGGAGCCTGCTCCTCGGGAGCCGGGGCGTTGCTGCTGCAACCCGCCAGGGACATCAGGGTGCCAAGGACCACCGCGACACGACCACCGCGCTGCGCGACGTAACGAAGCATGTGTCTCCAACTCCTCGCGAACGAATGAAACACCGGCGCACGGATGAACCAGACATCGCGTCCGGGCCGGGACGCGGCGAGTCTGTGTTTCATCCTGAAATGGAAAACGCCGGAGCCCCCTGAACGGAGACCCCGGCGTCGTCACATCGGCCACAGCCGCGCTGTTTTTTCTAGCGGTACGTCGCGGTCACGCTGTCGGCGCGCGTGATCTGGCCGGTGGTGAACGAGTTCATGCAGCTGTCGTCCGTGTAGTCCATGAAGTTGTAGATGGGGTCCACGCCGCCACCGGAGCAGGTGTCACGGCCGGCGGGGCAGCCGTACGCGGGCGAGGCCTCCGGAGGCGTGTCGCTGACGGAGTCACCCGAGCCGGAGCAGCCGCCCTGGAACGTGTGGTACAGGCCCAGCCAGTGGCCGACCTCGTGCGTGCCCGTGTCGCCCAGGTTGTACGGGGTCGCCGTGCCGCCGGGGACGCTGGTGTAGAGGATGACCACGCCGTCCAGCTTCGGCTGGCTGGTGTAGCTGGAGGGGAAGGTCGCCCAGCCCAGCAGGCCACCGCCGATGTTGGCGGTGTAGAGGTTCAGCGACTCCTTGCCGCCCTTGCGCAAGGCGTTCTTCATGTTCTTCTCGTTGGTGCTGCTCGGCGTCACCGTGTACCAGGACGTGTTGGTCGTGCGGTCCGTGCCGGCCAGCGTGAACTTGAACGGGGTGTTGGCGTACGCCGCGTTCAGCACGTTCATCTGCGCGGTGATCTGCGAGTCCGGGATGTCGCCGTTGGCGAGGCCCGTGCCCTTGTTGATGACGTGGAAGTAGACGGGCACGTTCACCGAGCCCACCGCGCGCTTGGCCGACACGCGGCCCGCGATCGCCGCTTCAATCTCCAGCTTCTCGTCGGCCGACGGCTCGACGGTCGCGCAGCCACGGTGCGGGATGGCCTGGGCGTTGGTGGTCTCCTCCGCGGGAGCAGGAGTCTGCTCCTCGGTGGTCGGGGCATTGTTGTTACAGCCCACCAGGGACATCAGGGTGCCAACGACAACCGCGAGACGGCCACTGCGCTGCGCGACGTGACGAAGCATGGTTTCCCAACTCCTCGAAAAGTAGGGGGGAGCTGGAATACGATCTTAGTGACTCCAGAGTCAATCCACGGACAGTCCTGGAAACATCGTAAAACAGTATGGGCTCAAATGATGACTCGCCACGCAAAACAGCCGGCACCCGCTGACGCGGCCCGTTGGCTCAGGGCGTTGACGCGGGGGCGGGGGCGGCAGGCTCGGATGGAGCGGCGGTGTCGCCCGCGTCGGCGGCGGCGGGCGTGAGCGGGGTGGGCGCCGTCTGGGGGGCTCCCACCTGGTCCAGGGACTCGCGGTTGCTCACGGAGAAGCGCACCAGGGCGCGGAGGATGCGGTTGCGCTTCACGTTGCCCAGCACCTCGCGCAGGTCGTCGTAGACGGTGGGGTCGTTGACGAGCGCGCCCAGGGTGCCGTCGCCCCTGGCCACGGTGGCGGTGATGGTCTTGATGTCCGCGGCGGCGCTGCCCAGGTCCGCGAACATGCCCTTGGCGTCGCCGTAGACGAGCTGGTGCACGGCGCCGTTGGGGCTCTTCTTCGCGTCCTCCAGCAGGCCCGCGAGCTGGCCGGCGGCCGCGCCCAGCTCGCGCATGGCCACCGCGCCGTCCTGGCCGTAGATGAGCGCGTGCGCGGTGCCGTCGCCGCGGCGCACCTCCGACAGGATGGCCTCCACGTGGCCCAGGGCGCCGTCCATGCGCTTCGCGGCGCCGGACGCGTTGGCGAGCAGCGTGTTCACCTCCTGGCCCGTGCGCGGGTCGTAGATGAGCGCGTGCAGGGCGCCGTTGCCCTTCTCCACCTCCTCTATGATTTTGCGCAGCGAGGCGATGCTCCGGGCCAGGTCCCGCGACAGGTCCGGGTTCGAGTAGGCCTTCACGGCGTCCTTGAGGGACTCGCTGATTTCGACGGAGTTCTCCATCACGCGGCTGGCGCTGGACATGAGACTGGACAGGTCCCCGCCGCTGCTGGACTGGATGACGCCGCCGGGCTCCACGGCGGGCTTGTCCGCGCTGCCCAGGGAGATGTCCACCGCCTTGTCGCCCAGGACGCCCATGCTGGTGAGGCGGGCCACGGAGTCCGCGCGGATGCGGCTGGCGTAGGTGCTGGCCACCTGGAGCTCCACCTGCAGGCGGCTGTCCTTCAGGTCCTGGGAGAAGGACACGCTGTTCACGCGGCCCACCTTCAGGCCGCCAATCCACACAGGGGACTGGTCGCTCAGGCCGTCCACGCTCGGGAAGTAGGTGTGGAAGATGACCTGGCGTTGGAAGAGGTTGGACTCGCGGCCGATGAAGAAGACGACGACGCCAGCCACGGCGAGGCCAACGGCGACGAAGAGGCCTGCTCGCACGGCCAGGCGTTTCTCCTTCGAGGTCGACGTGAAGAGACTCATGGTGTTCCCCGGGGGTTCAGCTCCAGGCGGCGCGCGTCGATGAAGGCGCGCACCTCCGGCACCTGGGAGCGGCGCATCTCCTCCGGGGTGCCTACCTGGACGATCTTCCGGTTGGCCAGCATGGCCATCCGGTCCGCCAGCACGAAGGCGCTCACCATGTCGTGCGTGACGACAATGGAAGTGGCGCCCAGGCGCTGCTTCATCGAATCAATCAACTCGTTGATGGTCTGCGTGGTGACGGGGTCCAGGCCCGTCGTGGGCTCGTCCCAGAGGATGACCTCCGGCTCCGTGGCGATGGCGCGCGCCAGGCCCACGCGCTTGCGCATGCCGCCGGACAAATCCGACGGCATCAGCTTCTCCGTGTTGGGCAGGTCCACCAGCTCCAGCTTCTCCGCCACGCGCTTCTGGATCTCCGCGCGGGACATGGTGGGGAAGTGTTCGCGCAGCGGGTACGCCACGTTGTCCGCCACGCTGAGCGAGTCGAACAGCGCCGCGCCCTGGAACACCATGGCCACGTGCTTGCGGACCTCCAGGAACTGCGCCTCGGAGAACTTCGCCAGGTCATAGCCTTCGAACAGGATGCTGCCGCCGTCCGGGTGCAGCAGGCCGATGAGGCACTTGAGCAGCACGCTCTTGCCCACGCCGGAGCCGCCCAGCACCACCAGCGTCTCGCCGGCGCGCACGTCCAGGTCCACGCCGTCGTAGATGCGCTTGGCGCCGAACTGTTTGATGAGCCCGTCGAAGCGGATGAGCTCCTCGCCCGGCGTGGGCTTGCGGAAGCTGAACGGGACGGCGGGGTCACGGTGGTGGTGGGCCTTGCGCATGGTGCGGTTGGCTTCAGAAGTAGAGCGTGATTTTCGTGATGAAGAAGTCCGCCAGGCACACGGTGACGGAGGTGATGGCCACCGTCTGCGTGGTGGCGCGGCCCACGCCCTCCGTGCCGCCCTCCACCGCCAGCCCCTTGAAGCAGCCGACCAGGCCGATGATGAGCCCGAACACGGCGCCCTTGACGACGCCGGAGACGAAGTCGCCCATCAGCACCGCGTCCAGCGCGCCCTGGGAGAACTGGTCCAGGGAGATGCCGTACTGGGACCGCACCACCAGCGCGCCGCCCACCAGGCCCACCACGTCCGAGAACACGGTGAGCACCGGCATCACGATGAGGCACGCGAACACGCGCGGCACCACCAGCTTGCGCAACGGATCCGCGCCCAGCGCGCGGATGGCGTCCACCTGCTCCGTCACGGTCATGGAGCCCAGTTCCGCGGCGATGCCGGACCCGATGCGCGCGCCCACGGTGAGGGCGGTGAGCACGGGGGCCAGCTCCCGGAACAGCGTGAGGATGACGACGCGGCCCACGGTGTACTGCACGCCGAAGCGCGCGAGGAAGTAGCCGAACTGGAGCGAGATGACGAGCCCGGCGAACGTCGCGGTGAGCAGCGCGATGGGCAGCGAGCGCACGCCCAGGGATTCCGTGTGGAAGACGAGGCCGGCCCAGTCGTAGGGAGGGCGCACGGCGCGGCTGAACACCTGGCCCGTCATGACGGACAGGGCGCCCAGGGACTCCATGCGCTCGCGCAGGCGCTCCTTGAGGCTGGAGCCGCCGGCGAAGAGCTTCCCCTCGGGCATCATCGCTGGCGCTCCGCGCGGAAGCCCTGGAAGAGGCTCTCGAAGTCCGCCATGCGCGCGTCGGCGGCGCCCACGGGGGCGACGTAGCTGAAGTCGAAGACGCAGTTGTCCTTCTTCACCACCACGAGCTCCAGGGAGACGGGCACGCCGTCGAGCTTCGCGACGTAGCGGCTTCGCAGGGCCTCGCGGTCGTCCAGGGTGAAGGTGCGCTGGCCCAGGTCCTGGCGCTCGGTGAAGCCCATGAGCAGGTGCTTCGTGAGGACCTGGAGGGACGGGTCGTCATGGTCCCGGCACGTGGAGTTGGTGGCGATGACACGGCCGGTGTCGCCGCGCTCCACGAAGGCCAGGTCGTTGTCGGCGAAGCCGCGGCGCTCCCAGACGTCGTTGGACAGCGGGCCGACGCGGTACTTCACGTCGGACTTCCGGAGCACCGAATCCTCGAACGTCGCGCGGTGGCACCCCGCGAGGAGGGCGGACAGCACGAGCGTCAGCAGCAAACGCGACATGGCACCATTTCGTTCGTCCCGGGTCCGCCCGGTGGGACGGCGGGCATGGTCATGGTGCACGCCCGGCAGGTCCGCAAGAACTTCGTCGGAGCGAACGTCGACTCACGGACGCGCGCCTGCCGAGGGCCCGGCACCCCGAATGGACTCCGGGCGACAGGTGCGCACGCGTTCGTGGGGACACGAAGGAGACCGGGGCCAGACGCAGTCTATTCCGGAGGGGAGGCCGGGGTTGCTCTCCCGCCGTGTCCCCGGTCGGACTGGGGGAGGCGGGGTGCCTGCGGACATGAGGAGGTCCCATGTTCAGCCGGGAGCCGGGGATTCTCCCGAGGAGGATTCGATGGACGGCGGACTGGCGATATTTGGATTCGGGTTGTTCATGCTGTCGATTGCCAACCTGTACGCGCGCACGTCGTACTGGCTGGCGTGGCCGCTCCTGGCGATCTCCATGCTGGCGATGGGGATGGCGTTCAGCGAGTCGAAGCGCCTGCGGGACGTGTCGCTGGGGGTGGCGGCGGCGCTGGGGGTGTTGTTCATCGTCGCGTTGGCGACGGGCACCGTGTGGTGGCTGACGATGGCGGTGTTCCTGTTCGCGGTGGCGTTCGGGCTGCTCTGGGCGGAGTTCCGCTTCGAGTACTTCGGGCACGTGACGCGGCAGGAATTGCCCCACCATCCGCGCCGGTCGGTGCACTGGCCCTGGCACCGGCGGCGGGTGCACTAGGGTTGTGACGGAGGCTCGGTGGCCACCTGTCCCGCGTGGACGGTGAGCCAGAGGGAGTCACTGGCGGCGGCGGCTCGGACGAGCCCCGCGTCGGTGGTGGTGAGGAAGACCTGCGCGCCGCTCCGGGCGAGGTAGCCCATGAGATAGGCATTGCGCTCGGGGTCCAGCTCGCTGGAGACGTCATCCAGCAGCAGCAGGGGGAGGAAGCCCATGGCGGCCTCCAGGTTTTCAATCTCGGCAATCTTCCAACCCAGCACCAAAGCGCGCTGCTGGCCCTGGCTCGCATAGGCGCGAGCGCTGCGGCCGCCCAGCGTCACGGACACGTCGTCCACATGCGGGCCCACGGAGGTGAAGCCGCGGTCCAGGTCACGGCGCAGGCGCGCGGAGAGGGCTTCGCGCAGGGCGGAGGCGAGCGCGGCCTCGTCGGCGTGGGCGAAGTCGGCGCCGAGGTGCGCGGGGTGGTAGCCGTAGACGGCGGGGTCGACGGTGCGGCCGATGGACGCGAAGGTGGCCTGGGCGCGGGGCGCGAGCTCGGCCATCAGCGAGCGGCGGCGGGCGTAGAGGCGTGCGCCCGCGCGGGCGAGGGTCTCGTCGTAAGCGTCGAGGTACGCGGCGTCGACGGTGGCGCCGTCACGGAGCAGGCGGTTGCGGTTCTTGAGGGCGCGGGCGTACTCGCGGCTTTCCCGGAGGAAGGCGGGGAAGCGGTTGAAGACGGCGCGGTCGAGGAACGCGCGGCGTGCGTCGGGTCCGCCCTTGATGACCTCCAGGTCATCAGGGGTGAAGGCGACGACGGAGACGCCGCCGAAGTAGTCCTCGAGGCTGGCGGCCTTCTTGCCGTCCACGAGGGCCTGGCGGGTGCCGCCGCCGACCTCGACGGAGATTTCGCGCTCGGCGCCCTTGAGGAGGAAGCGGCCGGTGACGCGAGCGGCCTGGGAGCCCCAGCGGACGAGCTCCGAGAGGCGGCCGGCGCGGAGGGGCTTGAGGGTGGCGAGGAAGTAGAGCGCCTCCAGGAGGTTGGTCTTCCCCTGCCCGTTCTGGCCCACGGCGATGGTCGAGTGGGGGCTGGGTGCGAGCTGCACCGCCGGGAGGTTGCGGAAGTCCTGGACCTGGAGCGAGAGGAGGCGCACAGCGTCACCGTGAAGGGGCCGACCTTCGTACTACAGATGCGGCGGCCGGCGGGGCGCGGGATTCAGCGGGTGACGCTCGGTTGGTGGGCGCGGGTGGAAGCGCGCGGCTTCAGGCTGAGCCCTGCATCCGCTCCAGCGTGGAGATTTCCTGGAGTGTCTGTTGGTAGGCCTCCCGGGGCAGCACCTTCTGAATCCGCTCGAAGAAGTGCCTGGCCTCCTTCAGGACCTCGGCAACAAGGACGGCGAGTTCTACTGATGCCTCGCGAACGTCTCCCCCGATGACGACACGCATCGTGGCATGCCCACCGACCCCATCGGGTGTGATGCTCAGTTCGATGGGCTGATCGGGGAAGAAGGTCTGGAACGTTTCCCCCCTTTGAAGATCGGCCACTCCTCCAACGAGATAGGCCCACAGCTGATCGATGTAGTCCCACTCCTGGCGGGTCAACATCGAGCGCCCACCCATGGAGAATTCCAGCGCGCCCTCGATGTAGTCCTCGTCGGGGATGGGGCCGACGAAGGCATCGATTGGGACGAAGACCTCTCCTTGCCTGAAGTAGGTGGCGATCTGGACCATGCGTCTTGCTTCACCTATCGAGGGTAGAACTGGCCGACTCGGCCCTGGTTGAGTCCCAGGACGTACTCTACTCCATCGACAGTCCCCCTCAGTTGGTACATCCCGCGTGTTCCTCGCCCGACCATCCGCGCCCGGTTCTGCTGAAGGACCGCCTCGATGGCACGAATCACGTCCTCGAAGCTCATCTTCGCGCCAAAGAAACTCTGCGCCTCTTTCGTCGTCCCATCCCAATACCGGGGGTGATGCCGTTCGAGGATGTGCTGGAGCCCTTTCTTGTCGAGAAGGAACGTCTCAGCGCCCGCCTGGAAACGCTTCCCTGAGAAGTCCTTGAGGTCGTTCACCACACGCTCGGGTGGCGCGACCTTCAAACCACTTCCGCCCCCTGGCTCCGCCGAGGCAAGGACATAGAGTCCTCCGACGCCGGTCCCCAACGCGTGGGCCATCCTTCCCACGGGAATCGCGACACGCTCGATCACCAGTGCCCCCTCGCCGGTGAGGGACAGCACGGGGAGCATGGCGTCCGCGCCGCCCATCGCCGTGGTCAGAGCGCCGGTGGAGCCTTTCGCGACACCTCCTCCGGCATAGAGCGTCGTCAAAAGCTTCGCGACAGCCCTCACCTGCTCTCCTCGCGTCATGAAGGTGAAGCGCTCCAGGTACTCGGGAGAGGAAGCGACGAGGGCGGCGATGCCCTCTGGCAGGTGTTGAAGTGCCAGGAGGCTGTCCGTTGGAGCGGTGAAGAACTTCCCGATGGACATGGCCAGCTCGAAGAACGCGTCCCCGGCGCCGTCCAGTGAGCGGCCGAGGATGTCCGCGTCGTCGTACACCTCCACGACGAACCCATTGAACACGGGCTGGAGCTGCTCATCCGTCGGCCGGAACACGCCACCGGTGTTGACGTAGAAGCGCCCCAGCTCGAAGCCCAGCGCGACGAAGGCTCCGTCCTTCCACTCCACCGGCCCCACGCGTTGCTGCGTACGCCCGTTGATGACCCACGCGAGATATCCGTCGGGCCTCAACACCGCGAGCCGTTCGAGGCGTGTCATCCGGCGCAGGAGTTCTTCCCGCGACACGCGGTCGCCCTCCAGAACCTGGCGCAGCAGCAGGCTCGCGCCCATGCGAGGCGGGAAGTTGCCCAGGGTCACAGGCTTCTTCAGCAACACCGACAACAATCGCGCGGCCTGCGTTGGCGTCAGCGCGGACGCACGCAGGGGCAGTTCGTCCCCGGGGTCCAGCCCCGCGAGCATCAACAAGCGCTCGAAGGCATCAGCCTCCTCGGTGCCGTGAAGGACGGCCCGCGCGGCGACCTGGCCCCGTGTGCTCCGTGCGGCTTCCGTGTCCAGGGAGCGCTCGGCGTGATGACGACGCAAGGGCGCGCCCCCCGAGCCCTGATTGAGGACGCTGGGGTGCCTGGACGACGGCCTTGTGGAAACACAGCCCGTGACGAGCAGGACCGCGCTCAGCAACAGCACCTCAGCGCGCATTGTCGACTCCCACCCCCAGCGAGGCATAGGCACCCGGACGCAGCGCCCCGTCCGCCTCCGGGAACAACAGCGTCCCTCCCTGTCCCAGCGCGTACAGCCTGCCTGCGAAGCGCCAGCGCAGCTCTCCGGACACGAGGACGCGGGCCCCCGGCTGGCCCAGGCCCATTCCCAGCACGCTCGCGGCGAGTTCCAGGTTCCGATCGAAGAGCTGGAGCGCGAGGCGTCCGTCCGTGTCCACGCGCCCCCAGGTGAAGACCTCCACCGCCCAGGAGAAGGTCAGGTGCCGCTGCACCCTTCCCACCAACTGCTCTGCGTCCCAACTCACGTCTGCCTCGGCGTAGACAGAACCCCCGTCCGGGAATGACGCCTTCGCCAGGGGCTGTCTGGAAGCGCCCACCGCGCGAAAGCGCGCCAGCTCGTAGTCCGGGCCAAAGGCATCTTGGCGGAAGCCTCCGTGCTGCCGCCGCGCCTCCAAGCGCAGCCGCGCATTCAACGCGGGGCTCTCCACGTCCGCACCGATTCCGGCCACCGCGCCCCATGCGCCACCCGTTCCAGGCTGGCCGCCCCAGCCGGCCAGCAGGTGCAGTTCGAAGCCCGGACGCGTCCACACCATCGCTGTCCCATCCAGGTGGGCCAGCGTGACCTTGGGCGAGGTCCCCTCTCCCTTGCCACTCTCGTGTACCGCGGACACGGCCAGCGTGTACCGTCCGGCCTGGACGGGCCGCCCGAAGAGGACGTGCTCCAGGTCCACCTCGGCTTCCGCCCCGAAGAGCCGAGCACCCAGGACGTCCGAGGCAAACGCCTCCACGTAGAGGGGGCCGAGCGTCCCGGTGAGGAAGCCACCCGCCGGGTGGTAGTCGGGGTTGATGCGGTTGGAGTAGCACCGCACAAGATGCCCGGACAGCAGGCTGTAGCGCTCCAGCGCCCCCATCCACAGCGACAGGGGCGCTTCATTCGACCCCAGCTTGAGGGCCCGAATCAGTTGCCCCCAGTCGGACAGACTGTCCCAGTCTTCCTGGCGGAAGGCACCCGCGTTCCGTACGCCGCCCCACAGGCGCAGCCGCACCGGCGCCCCCAGGTTGACGCCGAACCCCGCGCCACCATCCAGCATCAGGGTAGGACCAAACTGGATGAAACCTTCGCGTGTCCCGCTGTCGCCGCCAGGCAGCAGGGCCAGGGTCGACACGTCGAGCCGGGTCAGGAAGTGCCAGTCCTCCACTGCCGCGAGCTGAGAGGCGCTGCGGGAAGAGGATGAAGGTTCGACGTCGGTCTCAACCGGCAGCCGTTCCCGTGCGACAACCTGGCCGGGCCATGCCCAGAACAGAAGACACAGCACCACGGCCCATCTTCCGCCCATGAATCGCCCCCTCGCCTTGCGTGAAGCCCCCTCACAGCCATGCGAGACAACGACTACCAGGGTGGTCTGACTTGACGGCCCTCGACGAAGGCGGACAGCAACGAGGGGCTTCGCGAGTGGCGCCGACTGGACGGCGGATAGAGCTTCACCCGGTTTCCAGCACCAAGAAAGGGACATAACCACCCTTGGCAGTCCGCTCGTAGGCCACCACCAAACCCATCGCATTGAGGCGCTGGCCCAGAAAGAGGCAGCAGCCTGCTGGGGCGTAGGGGATGAGATGCGTGGTGGCGGTGCGAAACCGGACGCGGGACTGGCGGATGAGTTCGCGTGCCCGCACCGCGAAGGCGACTGCGTCTCCGTCCGATTTCACCGCACCATCGTGCGGCCCTCCATCCGACTCCAGCACCAGGACAGCGCGGAAGCGCCCTGGATGCTCGGCTTCGAACCGCTCCACGTCCGGGCCCGCGTCACCCGTGAGTTGGAACACCACCAGCAGGTCCTTCGCGTCCGGTGTTCCCTCTCGCTCGGTGCTCCGCAGCTCCCGCCGCGTTGGCGTCGCGTCCGAGCGCCACAGCACCGTTTCGCCGCGTGTTGCCTGTTCCACCCGGATGCGGTCCCCAGCCACCTCCGGAAACGCGGCCCCCACGGCCAGCGAAACCGACAGCGGCACCTTCCCCCGGAAGTCGATCAATGTCTCAGGTGCTCGGGATGCCAGCCGCCGCTGTGCCTCGCGAAGCGCTGGGAGCAGCCGCTCGCGCCAGACCGACTCCGTCGGCACCGCACGGGTGTCCCTGTTGAAGTACTGCGTCCAGTCCAATTCCACCATCGGTGGTTCGCGCCACTGGCGCCGGGCCCACCCGTGGATCCATAGCCCCACGCCCGGCGTGCTGAGCCTCGGCGCCAGGAGCCCCCGGTCCCGGATGAACATCTGGAGCTTCGCCCTGTCCAACCGCTTGGCTTCGCCACCGACCTCGATCCACTCCCGAATCACATCCAACGCGATGGCTCGGGGCTCCGGGCCCTGCCTCAGCCCGTGCCTGCGCATGCGCTCATCCACGCGCTCTTCCAGTTCCACCATGCTCGCCAGGCCCAGGCGGAACCGCAGGTCCGCGCAGAAGACGCGCAGAACGTCCCACTCCACCCCCAGGTGCTCCAGCCAGCGCGCTCGTGCGGCCTTCAGCGCGCCCGCTGGAGACTCTACGAAAAACTCCTGGGTGAGGCTCCAGTCCCTGCCCTGGAGATACCCTCCCAGCTCCGGATCCGCAGGCCAGTTGCTCACCAGCCACACCTCCACGGGACCCTGTTCGCGCAGTGTCTTCCAGGACGCGAAGAGCTTCTGGAGGAGCGACCGTCCCCGGCCGACCGTTTCCGTCAGCCCTTGCAACGTGTAGAGCGCCCGGTGGTCCACATGCCATTTCACCTGCATGTACCGGCTGGCCGCTTTCATACCAGGGCGAGGGTGCAGGGTGACGTCGTCCGCCGCGCCCGCCTCGGGATGTTCGACGAAGGCGGACGCGAAAGGACTGTCTTCGTCCAGCAGCGACAGCAATACGTACCAGCTGAAGAGGTGCTGGTAGCGGTCGCCCTGCATTCGAGATGCGCTTTGTTCGCCCATGGGGTCACGTCACATGAAGAACGGATGACAGCTCAGGAATGACACGCCCCAAGACGCACTCACACCCGCGGCAGCGGGACCGCCTCGGCATCTCGGGGAACGACATGGACACTGACGGACCATTCTCCCGTCGGGTCCCCACCGACAATCAGCAACAGCGGCTCCGGACACCGATAGCGGGGATCGCGGGCAATCGACATGAGCTGCCTCAAGTCCGTTGCACTGGGGATCGGCGCCGCGAACGGGTGGAAATGCCACTCCCCGAGGTAGTGGTCGCGGCGGGAACTCCAGCTGCGGTCGAGTAGCGCCTGCAGTCCTTTCGTTCCACGCTCGAACCATGCCAGTCCTCGCTTCGAATCCGGCGGTGGGCTGGACACCCTGCGAACCCGGGCGCAGTCGAGCGCCTCGGAGTAGTGCCCCACCAGGATACCGCCTGTCTCGTGCTGCTCAGAAGCCCGGCAGAGCTTGAGCAGCTTTCGCAGCAGGGGTTGGGGCAGGTGCACCTGGAAGCACGCATCCTCTGAATGAAACTCAAGGTCCGGCATGCGCACCTGTGCCGTCCCCTCGGCGTACCCCCTGGAAGTCATCGTCTGTCCCTTCGCGGGAATACGTCTCCACCCGGGTCATGGGGCGCAGCTTCGCGGACCGCACCAATGCCTTCACGGTGAGGGCCGCAGCCAGCATCACGTCATCCGCCCGAGCAGGAAAGACCGGATGCCAGCACCCGACGCCCTCTCGTGGCAGGTCCGTGCGAAGCAACTCCTTGTAGTCCTCGCGGATCCATTCCCCGCACTGCGCCCAGAAAGACTTCACGGGAAAAGATGTGCCAGTGGCGCTGAAGCACAGGACCCGCCGCGCCCCTACGCCAAAGGACGCGGAGAAGAAGAGCCGGGGCTCATCCCAGGTGATTCGCGCCAGCGCTTCGAGGACATCATTGGAAGCAGTGCAGTCGATGACCGTTTCGCACCGGGACACGAGCCAGTGGGGCTGCTGGGGCGCCAGTTCCAACGACTGCGCAAGGGCATGCACCTGGAGGTCCGGGCTGATGGAACGCAACCGCTCCGCGAGTGCGCGGGCCTTGGAGGCTCCCACCTCCGTCAGGTCCAGCGTGTGCCGCACCAGGTTGCCACCCTCGACGATGTCAGGGTCCATGACGACCAGTCGGCACACGCCTCCTCGCACCAGCATCTCCGCGACCGCGGACCCCAGCGATCCCGCACCGAGCAGCAGGATCCATGAACGCCGCAGTTCCTCCGGCAGCGCCCCACGGCTGCGAAGCTCCTCGGGAGCCCAGTCATCGGTCTGGAGCCAATCCACAGGCAGCGGTCTGGCGAACAGGTTCGTCAGGTCATACGCCTGACGGTTCCGCACGGTGCGAGAGTACCCGCGCAGCGCCACGTCTCCGTGGGAGAAGACCGGCAGCCGCGCCGCCCACCAGTGCGTCCGCACGGCGGGCTCTCCTACCCTCGCGGACACAGGGAAGCCCATGAGGCAGAGGTGCCTCGTTCCATCCCGGAGTCGCTCAGCGAACGCCATCAAGTCGTCCCTCAAGTCCCAATGCTGGGCCTTGGCTGCGCGCTCCAGGTCCTGCCAGGTGGTGGGCGCGGCGTGGACAGGGAGCAGGGGGAGTTCCTTGCAGCGCATCCATGGAATCCGCACACGTCGCTTGCGCGGGACCCTGTTGAGAAGATCTCCCCATTCCAGTGAGAACAGCCAGTGCCCCTCGAACGAATAGAAGGCGCGCACCGCGAACACCCGTGGGTTGCCGGGCAAGGGCACCAGTTCCGCCCACCCGCGTGAATCCGTGAGCGCGTTCCAGCGGGAGAACGTCTCGGGACCTTCACTGAAGACCACCCGGGCACGGTCCCGAATCGGCAGGTCCGGAAGCTCGAAGGGCTGTCCCGGGGCAAGGAGCTGACCGCGCGCCGCGGCCATGAGCCACTCCTGAAGCGCGTGGACATACCACTCGATCCGGCTCGAGGAATCGCGAGCCTCCTCTTCCTCCACCCTGAAGCCGAGAGACGCCCTTCCCGTCTGGAGGCACAGCAGCCCATCGCGCCAGGGCCGGGTGGCCGGCCCCGGCGTGTTCAACCGCTGGTGCGGATAGGTTTTTTCGAGGCTCCCGGTCTTCGACGGATGAACGTCGACGCGCCCCAGGGGATAGCTCGCGTCGATGAAGAAGTACCACTCCGTCCACTCAGGAATGGTGCTTCCCCGAGTATCAGCCCGCACGCGCAGCGGAAGCACCCAGACCGACGTCTCCGAGTCCCACCACAGGTCACCGAGCAGCACGACGTCGGATCGACCATCCAGAACCCGCCGCCCCATGCGCAGGTCCTCCGTCAGCTCCGGCACCTGCTTCACGCGAACCTGCCGGAATCCACGCTCCCGCTTCCTCCCTCATGGGGAGTGAACGACTTCTTCGGTCCTCCTTCGGGCGCGGAAGGGAACTTGTCTCCGAAGAGCTCCCGCCATAGCGGCGCCGCGGTCTGGGCGTCGGGGGACTCGAAGGCCTTGCGCGCCAGCTTCGCGGCGACGCCCACCTGGGCATGGAACTTCGAGAAGTCATCGCTGGAAATGCGTGCCATGACGTTCTGGTCCACGCCCCGGTCCTGCGCGTACGGAACCTGCGCGGCAGCCACATGCCCTCCATAGCGACGATGGAAGTCCTCCAGGGTCCGCACCACGCCCTCGGCCACAGACGTGATGCCCTCGGGACAGCAATCTCCCAGCAGGTGCTCCAAGGGATAGCTCTTGGGGCGTTCGGGAAGCTCCTTCAGGTGGACCAACCGCCACCATTTGAGCGCCTTGACGACGTTGACGAAGTGGCCGGAAGTCCGAGCGTTCTTCTGATTCGTCCAGCGCAACTGCGCGAGCGGATGGGTGTCCTGCCAGGCTCCCGCCGCCCTGTCGGGGATGCGCAGCCAATGCGCCTTCCAGATCTCCTCCTCCTGATCAGATTTGATCAAGAGTTCTTCCGAGTATTCCTCGTCAAGACGGACCTGCGCTTCACGCTTCGCGAGGTCGCTATAGATGCCGGCCTCCGCCTCCGTTGGCGCCGCGGTGATGACGAGGTCCATCTCGACGCTGTACATCTCGATCCCGAAGGAGCGGCCCTGCCGCTGGTACTTTCCCGGATAGTGCCGCTTCAGGAAGGGCTCGAAGCAGTCCATCGCCTGGTCGGGTGTGAACTCGGACTCCTTCATCTTGGTGACCACGACGAGGTCGACATCCGCGCGGTTCTCATCCTTGGGACGTACCGCCGTGCGCCGCTTGTAGCTGCCCTGCAGGAACATACCGACGAACCCGGGAACCAGTGCCGTGTCCTCCTGCAGGCGTTTCCGGAGCAGCGAGTGGCCCTGGATCATGTCGGCACGCTGCGCGGGGGTGGGACGGATCTTCTGGAGGAAGTCGATGAAGTAGCTGGGGAGTGGATTGCTCATGGCATGAAGATCACGATGGGCGCGGCCGTTATTACCCGCACCCATCACCAGACTTCAGCCTGGCGTCACGAGCCGCACCGCCGGGTCGCCCAAGAGGACGTAGCGGGTGACGTCGTGCCGCTCCATCCACAGGCGTGCTCGCTCGATGCGCACGTCCAGCGGCAAGGGGTCCTTGGACGGCTTCACGGCGTCCTGCTGGTAGTGCCGGCTCAGCTGTGCGTCCAACTGGCCCGCGTGACGAAGGAGCATCTGGAGAGAAACGCCCGCGCGATAGCCCTGCAGCAACTTCGTCATCACCGACTCGAGCCGGTAGGCATGGGACTGACCCGTCAGCACGTCGTGGAAGGCGTGGATCCAGGCCATGTCCAGGTGGGCGATGACCGCGAGCGGACCTTCGGGATTCGCCAGCGCGGCCTGGGGCAGGGCCGCGCTGAACGAGCGGCCGTCCTGCGGGCGTGACCGGCGGATGCTCTCCAGGATGCGTGGAGACGCCTTCCCGGACTCCACGAACTGCTTCATCCAGGGCTCATACACACTCTGGAGCGGAGTGCCCGCCCCGAAGCAGGCGAAGTAGAACCAGACACCGCCCGGCAGGAACGGCCGGCGCCGGAGTTCCTCTGGCGTCAACACCACGCCTCCCCCCATGTACATGTTGCCCTGCCCCTGTCGCTGGGCCAGCGCGCTGCTCCAGCCTCCTTCGGGTGCACCCAGTCCGTGGCTCATCGTGAAGAGCAGGCTCGGAACAGCCGCTCCGGCCACTTCAAGGAGCCGCTCCAGCCCCCCTTCCGGAAGCGTCTCCTCCAGGAGCTCGCTCGCGGGGAAGTGGTTCTGACCGTGCTCCTCCCGGCACCGTTCGACGGTCGGCGCGACAAGATTTCGCTGCCCCATCCGCGTGGCGAGCGACATGTCGTTGACGGCGAGGAACACCGCACGGGCCCGCTGGTGCGGCTCGGAGACACAGGTGTGAGCCAGGACCTTCTCGACGTAGGACGAGTAGTCCGCCTCTTCATCGAACGCCAGGCGGCCCACGAAGCAACCACCGTCCTCCACGAGGGAGGTGTGTAGCTCCAGCGAGAGTTCATCCAACCCTCCCGCCAGCAACACATACCTCGCATGGTCCCGCTCGGGACGCGACCAGGCGTGCAACGTCCGAACACGGAAGTCGTCAGCCTGGACCGCATCCATTCCTGGCGGCACCCGGTAGGTCTCCACTGGAGCACCCTGCTCCTGGGACCGCAGTTCGCACAGGCGCGCGAGACGGACTTCCACGGCCCGCCCCCGCGGCGTGTCCGGGACCAGCAGCGCCCAGCGCTGTTCACGCAGTTGGTCAGGCGGTCCCGCGAAGTTGTGGAGATGGGAGGGAATGGGCACCGGCGCCGGCGCCAGCGCGTCCGCGAAAGCTTCCCAGGGGAGGCCCTCTTCCAGGACGGGTCTTCCGCTCCCGGAATGGGCCAGCAGCAGCTGGAAGGTCACGGCTTCTCCTTCTTCGCGTCGGGAAGCCGCTCGGCGGGCGCCGGAACCTTCGCGGTGCCCTCCGCGCCCTGGCGGAGCGCCGACGCCTTCTCGGCCTCGGGGAGCGTCAGGCCGGGACGGTCCGTGCCGGAGCCCGCCTTGGTGCCCCCCGCATTGGTGTCGGTCGGCGGAGGACCCAGGAAGACCGCGGCGCTCTCCGACCGCACCTGGGCCTCGAAGCGGGGACGCTCCAAATGAGTGCCATGCACTTCAAAGAGGATGCGGTCCACTCCGTCCATTACCCCAGACCCGACGAACCCCTTCGTGGACGTTTCGATGTAGACCTGACGTCCCTCCTCGGGTTGTCCCTCGAAGAACGGGCGGCCATCCCACTTCGAATACACCTGTGGCTTCAATGCCTTCCCATGCATTGTCTCTTCTCCTGAAAGATGTTGACTGCGTTCGGGCGGCTTCTGCCTATTCGAAGACCAGGACCCCGTTGACCCAGTTGTTGGATGCACTTCGCTGCAACCACTGCTGCCGTTCGTCGCGGACCGCCGTGCCAAGCGGGCTTCCCGCGCGAAGGCGGTCCCGAACGTTCCCGAAGAACACGGACGAGTCTTCGTCGGGGATGGGCAAGGTCGCAGCCACCACGCCGCGAGCCCCCGCGGCCAGGAAGGCATTGGGGAGGCTGCCGAGTTCGTGGAGGGCCGTCGTGCCCCGTGCCGCATCACAGGCCGCGAGGATGACCAGGGGGGCCTTGAGCAGCTTCATCTTGCGGATGAGCTCCTCGGTCAGCATGTCCGAGCCGTTCGTCTCGGGCGCCAGCAACAAGTAGGTGCTCTTCGGCCCCGGCGCGACCTTCCCATGGGTCGCCAGGTCGATCTCCGAGGCCTTGGGCATTTCCGCCAGCACGCGGCTGGGCGTGGCCGCCAGGTCTGTCAGGGTCACCAGGTCCTCGTCGGGCGTGATACGCGCGGTCCACCGCAATGGCGATTCGTTGCGCTGCTCGGCGTAACGGACCTCGTTGACGACCAGGTGGGTGCCCCGCCCCACCGGAGGCTGTCGCGCCGCGGCCAGTGCCCGGTAGCGCCAGGCCATGTCCGCGGGCAACAGGCCCGAACGGCCCTGGAGGGGTGGCCGAGCCAGCACATCCACCGAGCCGCAGGGACGTAGGGCCTTCACCATGTCCGGGGGGACCACGTCGGCCATGTCCACCGGCATCCGCTCTGTCCGCGTCGGGATGTACTGCTTCAGGAGCTGTCCATCCGCGCCGCGACCCACCAACAACTGTCGCTCCGTGTCCTCGGTGAGGCCCAGGACACAACTTCCCGGCGTGTCGAAGCCCAGCTCGTTCCCAAAGCGCGCCAGGGCCGCTGAGAAGTCCTCTCTCCGGGCATCGTCGAAGATGAGCGAAGTGAAACCGTAGGCGCGGGCATGCTGAGCCGTGATGTCCGTCCAGCCCGCCCCGCTGGCCGCGGCCTCGGCACGTGCCGCCTGTTCGATGGCGTCCATGAGCAGCGCATGCCCTTGCGCCGGATCCACATCGAGGAGGAACCGCCCCTGCAGGGATTTGACGAAGGCGCGCTGGCCTTCAGTCACCGGGAGATCCGAATCCAGGCCCTGCCGCACGGCCTCCACATCTCCGGACACACGATGGGTCCGGGCGATGTCCGCCAGTGCGGCCACCCCATGCCGGGTCAACGGCAGGCCAGTGGCCAGTGCCTGGTTGATTTCGTCCCGCGCCACATCCAATTCCAGCGCCGTGATGGCCAGATGCGCCAGATTCTCATGGATGTCGCGCGCGAGCCCCTTCCCGCCCCCCATCAGCAAGGCCTCCCCGAAATAGGCCCGGCCCAAAGTCACATCAGCGGACATGCGAGCCACGCTGCCAAGCGCCTGGAGCAGCATGCGCTCCTGCTCCCACTGCCCCAGCCGCGCTTGGGTGAGCCCTTCACGGGCGAATCGCTCTGCATCCTGGAGCTGGAATCGCCAACCGGACACATACGCCAGGTCGTTGCGAACCTCCGTGCACCGATAGACGAGGTGCTCCTGCGTGCAGAGTTCCAAGGCCTGCTTCAGGTCCGAGAGCGCAAGGTCATATCGGTCCTTCTGGCGAGAGCGATCCGCGCGCTCCTGAAGCGCCAGGACCTTGAACCAGGGGTCCTGGCTGCTGTTGCCCAGCGTGATCAGCTTCTCCCCGTACTCCGAATCGGGACCTCGGGGTGAGAACATCACCAACGCGCCCAGCGTGATGTCGTCCTCGTTCGAGTCCAGGAATGCGCGCAGCAGGGATTCCTTTCCAGAGGGCTCCACCGCCCCCATCACCCACCGGCCGTAGGCCTCCGCCAGGGAGGCCCGGCGCGAAAAGTCCCGGCTCGCGACCGAGCGGAGATAGTCGGCCAGCACGGTCTGCTGTCCCGCTTTCGCGTCCAGTGCCTCCGCCAACGGAAGGAGCGCGAGCACGTCCTCGCGCGAGGTGCGGCTTCGCACCGCATGGTAGAAGTCACGCCGCATCATCGGCACATCGGAGTACCGCATGGCCTCATCGAGCGCCTGGGCACCTCGCGCCACGAGCTCGGCGCCCGCGCTGTTCGCGGCCTCCCATCGCTGCCGGCGCGTCGTCACGTCCGCGAGCTTCAGGCGCTTCTCGCGGGCCTCGGCACGCCAGCCGGGATGGGTCTCCTGCCCCTCGACCGCCTCCAGGTCCTGGATGGCCAGCAACGGCAGGCCCAGGTCCCGGTACACGAGCGCGCGGTTCCAGTGTGCCTGGAGATGGGTGGGCTTGAGCAGGAGGGCCTGATGGAGCAGCCGCAAGGCTTCTCTCAGTTCGAGCAGCGCCGAGGCGGAACCCTGGGTCTTCTTCGCGGAGGCGTAGAAGGCCGCGCCCAGGTCGCTGAGCAGGTCGGCTGGCTCCCCCTGCCGCTCGGCTTGCATCCGCTTCAGGAGATCCTTCGCGTTATCGGGCTCTGGGGGCCTCGCGGTCAGGTACGCGGCCACGAGTTGGGACAGGTCTCCCCTTCGGTCCAGCTCACTCATCACCGTCAGTGGTCGGTCGGCGGTGGTGGTGGAGGGCGTGCCTCCGCCCATCAACGTCTGGGCAGGCCGGCGGTACTTGTCCGCTTCCGGGTAGGTGACACGTGCCTCCAGCGCCCGCGTCGTCCCAGCCCACAGCGAGGGCTCCGGGGAGGACACTCGCCGGCCCACTCCGCCCACGCCCAGGAGCACCCCGAGCGCTACCGCGACCAGGGCCGCCCCCGCGGCGAGCCATCGGTTGCGGGGCATGGCGTGCCACGGAATGGTGATAGGCCCATGCCGTTCCAGGTAGCGCCGTCCCATCTGGTCAAGCTGGAGGTGCCGCGTCAGCTCCGTCTGGCAGTGCGCGCAGTCCGCCAGGTGTCTGCCAAACGCCTGAGACTCCGCGAGCGGCAGGCCTCCATCCGCGAAGAGCGGCAGTTGATCACAGGGCTTGGACATCAGTGGGTTCCTTCATCGACATAAGGCAGGAGGAGTTCGTTCAACCGCTGGCGCGCATCGAACAGGCGCTTGGCCACGGCATTCGGCTTGATGGCCAGGCGCGTGGCGATCTCCTGGTTGCCCAGGCCCTGAACATGGAGCAGGAAGGTCACGCGCTGCAGCGGGGGGAGTTGGTCCACGGCCCGGTCGAAGCGCTCTGCCGTGATGCGCTCGTAGGTGGACGTGCTTTCCCCCTGGCTCAGGGTCCAGCGGGTGATGGTCGGATCGTCTTCGGCACGTTTCCGACCCATGGCGCTCCGCTGCAGGTCCACGAAATGACGGTTCATCACGGCGATGAGCCAGCCATCCATGGGCTCATCTCCCCGGTCGTCCAGGGAGCCCGCGAAGTGCTTGATGAAGCGAAAGAGGGTCTCCTGCACGAGGTCCTTGGGGTCCAGCCCCTGAGCCCCCCTGCAGAGCCGCTGCGCGATGGGCAGCAACAGCTGGTAGTACTTGTCCTGCCAGTGTTCGTAATTAAGGGCCACGCGCTCCCCGGCGTTCGTCATGACCGCATCTCTGGTCCTTCCCCACCAGGGAAACGGAGGACAGGGCGGATGTTACGTCGGCCTTCGCGCGCACCACGGTGGGTCATCGCCGCCGCTTCTTCGGCGCCTCGTACGGACTCCAGGGCAGCTCCACGTAGCCCTCTGGCCCTTTCCGGAAGTTGAAGAGCCTGAGGCGGGGCTGTGACTTCGGATTGTAGGCACGCCCCAATGCCGCCGCGAGGCTGGCGGGACAGGCCATGGCCAGCCAGATCTCCTGTACCTGGGGCAACTTCTCCCGGATGTGATTCAGGCAGCTCAGGAACTCATCCAGCGCCCGAGCAGCGTCGTCCGGTCCTCCCAACGCGGTCTGGGAGGGCTCCCTGGCGGCAACGAGGCGAAGGAGAACGGGAGGTCTCTCATGCCCCAGCCAGCGAGCCATATCCTCGTCGGTAACGGACAAAGTCACCTCTACGGAGAGGGCCAGACGTCCCCCAGCTTCGCGACAGGCCTCAGGGGTCGGCCAGGATTCCTGCTTGAAGAATGGCTCCGTGGGTAGAGGGACGGCGCTCCCCGAGTCATAGAAGCAGTCCCATTCATCGCTTCCCATCCTTCGAGGCTGGTAGGCCTTGAGCCCCATCCGGTTCAAGCGCCACCCCAGATGGAACATCAGTGGCAGAGGGGCACGCCCAAAGAGATGGACGCGGGCGGCCTTGGTTCCCAGGGACTCTGCGAGCGCATCCGCGCGACGCAGGGCCTGGCGCCAGTCCGATGACGATGCGGGCAAGGCATCCCCCAGCTTGTCGAGGGGTTGAAGGACCAGGACATCCCTGGAGCTCCCTGCCAAGGCCCGTCGCACCGCGGCGGGAGCCACGTTGTAGTTCAACTCGTACGCCAACGAGATGTCGCCAGAGAAAGCCTCAGGCAGGGCCTCCTTCTCCGAGAACATCACCCGGCGAGGCTCCACCGGGACTTCAGGCTGGCGCGGTGAGGACACCAGGAACTGAAGCGAAGCCCAGTCGAGCGAATCGGCCGGGAGCGCCGCCAGGGCGGCTTGATAGGCCTCATGCAGCGGACGCTTGAGCTGACAACGCGTTCGATAGAACGCGCGGGTCAGGGCCACCGACCCGGACACCGAGAGTGGCAGCAGGGAGGCAATGACTGTGGGAATCCCCAACTTGTGGAGATGCAGGGCCACCCCTCCGAACATGCTCCCAACATCGCCGGGGTGCCCTCCATGGCAGGCACTCAAGACCACTGCGTGGAGTTGAGAAGCGTGCTCCTGGCCCAGAAGGTTCGACAGCCCGTTCATTCCAATGGGCAGAGGTCGACTGGGACGGGATGGATCCGACCCGATCAGTCCGTAGGTTTCGTCCGCCAGCTGCGTCCCGTGGCAGAGGATGTGGAGAACCCGAAACGGGTTGCCTTCCTCCGTCGCTCGGTTCAAGCACTTCCGAAGGGCCTCAAGGCTCAGCTCAGGGCAGACCACCACACGTGAATCGAAGTCGGGGCAGGCCTCTCTCAGAGCCTCTATGTGCTGTGGCCCACCCACGGCACCACCTGCGTCGGACCAAGCGAACAGCACACGCCCCGGTTCGCATCCGGGCGAGGGAAAGCGGGGCTCGCCTACCCACTCCTGCGTAATCACACAGTGCTTGAGGGCTCCCAACCGGCGCTGACCCGAGAGCTGCGCCAACGGCCAGGGAAGCGTGAACAACTCCACCGAGTTGAACCGGAGCCGCAGGAGTAGTGGCGCTTGCGCGCCCTCGGCCTGGAACAGTTCCTTTTCATAGAGCCCCCACCCCCCTTGCTCCTTCAGTGCGTCCAGCAGGAACTCCCGCAGCAGACCTCCGATGCGGGATTGATCCGCCTCCGACATGCGCGGTTGCTTCAGCGCAACCTTCAAGGCCTCCATGCGGTCCCAGGGAAACAAGCCGTGTCCCGACTGGCCGTACATGTCGATCGAAGTGTAGGCCTGGGGCATGCCATCGAAAGCGTGCGCCTTGCCGGGGTTCTCCGAACGCATCAACTGGAGCGTCAGTTCGCGCGGCGGGGTCATGGCATCTACCTCACCGGAAAGTCGGGTCCCAACAGCTCGCGCCAGACCTCGTTCGCCGAAGCCATCTGCCCCCTGCGTTCCTGCTCAAGCGCCCAGGCCGCCTGGCGCAACGCCCCTGAAAGCCGTTGTTGGGCCTGCTGGAGCTTTCCCTGGCTGATTCCAGCGTTGACGGGAGGCCCAATCCCCGCCGGCTCCAGGCACGTCTCTTCGACGCGCCCGCTCATGAACTTGAACAGGTGCGCCATGCCCTCTGCATAGCTGGCTCCCTGTGGCAGGGTGGCGATGCCTTCGTAGGCCATGACCTCCAGCTGAAAGGAACGCGCCGGCCGGCCCTGTTGCTGATTCCAGCGCTTGACGGCCTTGATGAGCGGCTTCAGCTTCTTCTTCGCGCGCTCGTTCGCGGCGTCACAGATCGCCTGATGACGACGGGGGTCACTCAGGATCCACGTGTCCCTGTCCAGATCAGGGATGTGGTAGAGGTTTCGCTGCCTCGGGTCTTCGATTGCAGGGACCACATCGAAACCGATGCCCGTCCCCGTGAAGTCAATATTGACCGAGCGGTTCTGCAAGCGCGCCTCCTTGCCGCGAAACTCCGCCTCGAGCGCATGCTTCACGCGTAGCAGGAACGCCTCGGGCGAGAGCGGCTCTCCCCTTCCATTTCCCCCTGGGAAGATAAGGAAGAGGTCGATGTCGTGGAGAGGCCGGATGGCCGTGTTCCGGCCATAGGACCCAGAGAGGATGGATTCCTTGGGCCCGAGATGGCGGCGCACGGCGTCGAAGACCTGACGCTCCTGCCGTTTCGCCTCGCGTTCCTCACCCTCGCGCAATTCGAGGGACTGCATGAACCTTTCAAATGCCTGCGCCACGGTCAGCATCGTTGAATCTCCCTCTCTCACCAGGGAAACGATGGAGACCGTGGGAATTACATTGGCAGGAGTCTTCTCACAGTGCCGCCGTCGCTCCCGTCCAGTGCTGCGCGGCCCAGCCCAGCGCGCCCAGGCCCACCACCAGCACGCAGTACTCCACCAGCGTGCGGCGGTCTCCCGTCTCCGACGCGGGCGTGAGCAGGGCCCGGAACGCCGCCACTCCGGCGATGAGCAACAGCAGGTTCTCTCCCGTGGCGAACCACGTCGCGCCCAGCACGGCCACCGCGATCCACCGCTGCTGACGCGCCAGGGCCCGGAACCCTCTTGAACCATCCAGCTGCCACACCGGCACCAGGTTGAACAGGTTCAGCCAGGCCGCCGCGTGCGCGATGGCGCCCAACGCCTTCCAGCCCGTCAGCAGCGCCGCCACCATCACCACCACCGCCGCCGCGCTGCCCCAGATGGGCCCCGCGAGCCCCACTCGCGCGTCCTCGCGCTCATCCACCGGCACCTGCTTCAGGCGCACGAACGCCCCCAGGCCCGGGATGAACATGGGCGCGTCCGCCTTCATGCCCAGCCGGCGCAGCGACGCCACGTGCCCCATCTCGTGCACGTAGATGCAGGCCACCAGCCCCAGTGCGAAGCTCCAGCCCCACATCGTCCAGTACACGCTCACCGCGAACATCATGGAGAACAGCGTGCTCGCCTTCGTGAGCCCGAGCAGCAGCAGCTTCCCCTTGCCCAACAGCAGCGCCAGCACGAACTTGAACTTCCACAGCATCAGGCCCACCGCGCCCATGCTGGCCAACACCTTCGGCATCCCCGAACGCTTGCGCTCCGCCTCCGCCAGCGGCGCCGCCAACCCCAGCGCATCCGCCTGCTGACTCAGCGCCGTCACCCGCGCCGTCACCTGCGCGTGCTGCGCCGTGTCCGGCGGCAACAGGTCCAGGGCCTCGCGCCACAGCGACAGCGCATCCATGGGCGCGCCCCGCTCCGTCGCCGCCTGCGCATCCGCCGCCAGCTGCGTCAGCCGCTTCCCGTGCACCAACTTCCGGCACGACGGACACGTGAGCAGCCGGGGCGCCAGCTCCGAACCACACCCCTCACACCGCTGCGTGAGGAGCGATACCGCGAGCGCCTCAGCCAACGGACCGCTCCTGCTCCGCCGGCGCGGCCTCACCCTCGGCCGGCGCCTCCACCAGCTTGAACGGCCCCGCGATGCTCAGCTCCGTCCGCCTGGTGCGGCGGAACGCCTCGAACAGAGCGAAGCCGTAGATGAGCCCGGAGAGGGGGCTGTTGATTCCGACCAGCACCGGCGCAGCCACGGAAATCACTCCCGCGAGGACCACGTTGACCGCGGGGGAGACCGCCTCCGTTTCCTCCGCCGGCGCGTCGGTGGCCACCTCGGCCGGAGGCTGCGTCGTGAGCTCCTTGTAGACATCCGGCGCGAGCGAGGCCGCCACCGCGAAGTACGTCAGCCCCACCGCCAGCACCTGGTAGACCCAGCCGCCGCGCGACTCCGAGCCCTTGAACACCGCGGTCCCCACCATCCACCCCACCGCGATGGCGATGAGGCCGATGTTGTAGCCCGTCAGCCCCACCCCCCAGTAGAGGAGCGCCCCCGCGATGGCCGCTCCAAAGCCAAACACCGACGCCGTCAGGAAGCGCTTCGCCTTCGAGCCGCCCGTCATCGCCGCCTCCACGTCCTCGCGGCACGCGGGACACAGCAGGCGCGTGTTCAGGTCGTAATACACGCTCTTGATGGCGCGCTGACAGACGGAGCACTTCGGTGCCGAGGGCGCTTCGGTGAACTCGGCGCGGTCGAACTGGAGCGACGCCGCGTCTTCGGACGGCGGAGGAACAGGCTGGGTCATGGGCGGGGATTGCGACAGAGAAAGGGAAACGGGCCCACCCAACCTAACAGAAGCCTTCCGCCCCCCTCAAACCGGTGTCTGTCTTCAGCCGCCCTGCCGCAGCGCCGCATGACGCGCCGCCTGCGCCAGCGCCACCAAATCCCCGTTTCGGGCCACGTCTCCACCCGCGGGCTTCGCGTGCTCCGGCGAGAACAGCCGCGCGGGCGTGCGCGCCTGGCCCCGCAGCATCACGAAGAGGCGCAGCGCGTCCCGCAGGGCCTCCGCCTCCGACCCCTCCTCCGCGCGCGCCCTCACCGCGGCCTGCTCCAGCCGCGACCACGCCACCTCTTCACTCCACGCGCCCCGGGGCCGCTCGCGAGACAGGGCCGCCAGCGCCGCCGCCGTCTCCACCAACCCCGCGCGCCCTTCCGTGAAGACGCTCCGCGCGGACAGTCGCAGCGCCGGGTCCTCCGACAGCGCGGCCCGCCAGGACAACAGCGCGGGCAGCTCCGCTTCGCGCGGCACCACCGGCGCCAGCTCCGCCTCCAGCACCGCGCGCACCCGCACCCGCGCCACGTCGTGCCAGAAGGCCGCGTGCAACAGCAGCTCCGGCCCGCTGCGTGCCACCCGCGTCGGGGCTCGGCGCATGCGCCGCTGGAGGAAGTCCTTCACCCGCCCCCGGCTGTCGTAGCGCTCCAGCCGCTCCCACAGCGCCACCAGCGCGGCGGCGCCCAGCGGCAGCGCTCGGGCCAGCTCCCGCGCCTCGTCGTCGGAGAAGGTCGGCGCCCCTTCCGTCACCGGGCGCATGAACACTCGCTCGAACACCTCGCCCGCGGCGCACGCGGCGCGCAGCTCCGGCAGGTTGCGCGGCAACAACTCCACCGCCTGGGCCCACACACGGCCGCCCAGGAACGGCGCCGCGTCCAGCACCTCCGTCTCCAGGCGCAACAGCCGCTCTCCCAACGTCGCGGGACCGTCCTCCTCCGCGTCGTCATCGTCGTCGGAAGCCAGGGAGGCACTGGCGGACAGCCGCCGCTCCGCCGCGCGCTCCACCGCCTCTCTCAGGCGCTCCACCTCGTGCATCAACCGGACGGGGGCGGCGTTGGGTGGCCAGCCTTCCGCCTCCACGCGGCGCCTCATCGCGGCCAGCGTCGCGTCCACCTCCGGCTGGTCGGCGGCCACCTCACGCAGCAGCTCGAAGTGGTTGCGGATCCGGTCCTTCCAGAAGAAGGACTCCAGCACGCCCTTGAGTGCGCGGTAGCGCAGGCGCGTGGCCTCCAGGAGGTCCGCTCGGTCCTCCAGCCGCGCTCTCAGGTCGTCTGGACGGGTGGCCACGCCCCCATCATAAGGGCCCCCCGCGCCGGGCGCAGGCCTCCCCATGGCGCGGAGCGTCGGACTTGGAACGGTGACGTCCCGCCGACGTGGGAAGTTGGACGACTGTGTCGGCTCAGACGCGCATGGGCATGACCACGGCGGTGAAGCTGCGGTCGCCGGGGCCGTGCAGCACGCCCGGGCTGTGCTCGTCGCCCAGCTCGAAGCTGACCTCGTCCGTCTCCGTCACGCCCAGCACGTCCATCAGGTAGCGGGCGTTGAAGCCGATGGTGATGTCGTTGCCCTGGTAGTCCACGTCCAGCGCGTCACGCGCCTCACCCAGGTCCGGGTTGCTGGCGGTGATGAGCAGCTTGCCCTTCTCCAGGCCGATGCGGATGGCGTTGCTCTTGTCCGCGGACAACAGCGCGATGCGCTTCAGGCCCTCCAGCAGGCGCACCTTGGGCACGAGGACGACCTTCTCGCCCTCCTTGGGGATGACGCGCTGGTACTCCGGGAACTGCCCGTCGATGAGGCGCATCACCATGGTGAGGCCCGGCTTCTTGAACAGCGCCGAGTTCTCCGCGAACCCCAGGTGGCACTCCGCGTCCGGGGCCTCGTCCAGCAGGCGCTTGAGCTCCATCAGGCCCTTGCGCGGGATGATGACGCCGCTCTTGAGCTTGAAGTCGCCGGACATCTCTCGCTCGATGAGCGACAGGCGGTGGCCGTCCGTGGCCACCATGCGGACCTTGCCGCTGGCCTGCGGCTCGAAGAAGACGCCGTTGAGGATGTAGCGCGTCTCGTCGCTGGAGATGGCGAACTGGGTCTTCTTGATCATCTCCAGCAGCACGTTGCCGGAGATCTGCACCAGCGGAGCGTTCTCCTCCTTGGGCAGCTTCGGGTACTCCTCGGCGGCCATGCCGACGATCTTGAAGTGCGCGGAGCCGGAGGAGATGTCGACGTAGTTGTTCGCCAGCTTCTTGAGCGTGACCTCCGCGTCCGGGAGGTTCTGCACGATGTCGAAGACGTACTTCGCGCTCAGCGTGACGGCGCCCGGCTTGGACACGTCCGCCGGGTGCTCGGACACGATGCCGATGTCCAGGTCGAAGGCCGTGACCGTGATGCTGCCCTTGTTCGCCGTGAGCAGCACGTTGGCGAGGATGGGCATCGTCGTCTTGCGCTCCACGATGCCCTGGGCGCGGTAGAGGGCCTTCTTCAGCTCGTCGGCGGCGATGCGGAATTCCATCGTGGGCGTCCTTACAGGTCACGGCCCCGGAGGCCGATCTCTTGGGGCGCGGGTGTACAACGAACGGGGGGGCCCTTCCACCGTCTTGGCACCCCTTAATGGGCATGCTCCGCCCGGTTCCGGACTGTCCGGGTGTCCAGGTGGGACAAGCAGGAAAAAGGCCCCTGTTGCCCTGGTGGGCGGGCGCGCGGCCGGGCAGAGTGGACCCGGCCGTGCCCCTTCCGCGTTGTAGGAGGGCACCCCCGTTCTCCTTCCCGGAGTCGCCATGAACGCCCGCTCCCTGCTCCTGTCCGCCGTGCTCGTGCTCGGCCCGGTGGCGTGCAGCACGCCCTCGTCCCCCACCGCGCAGCCTTCCAGCGACGTGTCCGGCGCGGAGGCCCCCGCCGACCTGAAGCGGACCGACGTGGACGCGCCCGCGGGCGCCGCCAACGAGCCCGGCACGGCCGCCCCCACCCCTTCACCCGGAGACGCCACCATGACCACCAGCACCGTCTACATCGTCAAGGACAACGGGAAGCGCTGCTTCGCGCCGCCCTGTGACCACTACGACCTGTTCAGCGCGGACGCGCCGGACAAGAAGCTCCAGTCCCTCCACGAGATCGACCTGACAGCCGTCACGGGCGGGGACGACGCGAAGCTGGGTGAGCTCCTGCAGCGCGCCTCCAAGGGCGGCCCCGGCCTCAAGGTGGAGGGCTCGCTGGACAAGCGGCTCAAGGCCGGCCCCGCGGGCGACGCCATCGTCCTGCGCGCCACCCGCATCGTCGGCTGAGGCGGTTTCACCCGGGACCGCTCGTTGGAAGCGGTCCCGGCAGGGCTCTCAGAGCCGCACGCCCACCTGGAAGCCAGGCCAGCGCTGCATGAGCGTGTCCGCGTCGATGACGTGCGAGCGCACCGGCAGCGTGGTCAGCTTCGCGAACTCCGGCTCTCCCCAGGTGAATGCCACGTTGTAGGTGGGGCCGGCGAACACGGCCAGCCGGGGCATCACCTGGAAGCCCAGCATGGCGCGCGCCTGCGTCAGCATGTTGTTGGACGCGCTGGAGAACGGGGCTCGCGTGGACAGCACCTGGCTGGCCGCGACGTCCACGTCCACCCAGAAGCGCGAGCCCAGCGGGATGTGCCCGCCCAGGCCCAGGCCCAGGCTGAAGCGCTGGAAGCGGTCGTCCGGGCCAATGCCCGCGAGCAGCGTCGTGTAGAAGTGCTTGCCTCCGAACTTCAGCGCCAGGTTGGTGAGCTGCACGTCGCTGCCGAACACCTCCAGGTGCAGCTGGCCCTTCTTCTCGTAGGACACCAGGCCCACCGGCACGCCGTTCACCTCGTCGGAGACGTTGACCAGGCCCAACTGCATGCCGTGCACCGTGTCCGCGACGTTGATCAACCCCAACTGCATGCCGGACACGTCACCGCCCACGTTGATCAACCCCAGCTGCATGCCGGTGAGGGACGGCGCGTGGTTGAGCAGCACCGACCCCTGGATGCCCCGCGCGGCCGTCGCCACGGAGTTGACGCCCAGCGTGAACTGCACGCCCTTCATCGTGCCGTTCGCGTGATTGACACCCAGTGACAGCTGCATCCCGGTGGCGTCCGCGGTGGTGACGTTGGCGCCCAGCGCCGCCTGCACACCGCCCAGCGCGCCGCGCGCGACGTTCGCGCCCAGGGCCAGCTGCCCGATGCCGTCCACGTCCCCATTGGCCACGTTGAGCCCCAGCGACGCCTGGGCACCGCGCACCGCGCCGCCCGCCACGTTGGTGACCAGGGACAGCTGCGCGCCGTCCACGTCCGCGCCGGACGTGTTGAAGCCCAGCGCCATGGCCAGGCCGGACACCTCCGCGTCGTACACGTTGCCTGCGAGCCCCAGCGCCAGGCCGCCGCCCAGCGCAGCGCCGCCGTTGACGACTCCCAGCGCGAAGCGGTTCTCCACCTGCGCGCGGCCTGCCCGCAGCGTGTTGGTGCTCATGCTCGGCACCAGGCTCAGGTTCACCGGGAGCATCGTGCGGCCCTGGGGGGACGTGCCGCCGCCACCGCCGCGCATCACGGTGGCCTCGTGGCCCACGCCCAGGAAGTCACCGGGCGCGAGCGGCGTGCGCGCGCCCTCCCTCAGCGTGAAGGCCGCTTCGGACACACCGCCGTCCCACTCGCGACGGGCGCGGTAGGCGCCGGGTGCCAGGCCCAGCTCGGTGGCGCGGCCGGACTGCTTCTGCACCTCCACCACCAGCGTGCCCACCGCGTCGCGCACGTACAGGCGGCCCTCCAGCGGCTCGGTGAGGACCAGGCCCGCGGTGGTGGCGCGCAGGTCGGTCATCACCAGGTCGCCGGTGCCCGCCAGCTCGATGTCGTAGTTGGGGTGCTGCGCGCCGCCCTGCGTGCGCTCGGTGCGCGCGAGCGTTTCGTGAAAGGCGAACTGGTAGACCTCCGTGAGCGTGACGCGGCCGTCGTGGGTGACGTCGGCGGCGCCTCGCAGGCCGGACAGCAGGTGGTGCGTGAAGAACGAACCGCCCAGCCGGTCTGACTCCTGCGACGCCTCGTCCGCGCTGGACGAGGTGAGGATGGCGTGGCCCTTCACTTGGATGGCGGAGTCCACCAGGAACGCGGGCCGCGAGACGCCACCCTTCTTGCGCGCGAACGCGCCGGACGCGCACGAGTCCAGCACCGCGATGCGCACGTCCGCGGGCAGCCCCTCCAACGAGCGGCGCAATTCGCCGTAGTCCAGACGCTGGCCCTTGAGCAGCAGCCCTTCGTCGTCGGAGTGGCCGGAGTAGTACAGCAGCACCTCCACGCGGCGGGCCCCGGCGGTGCGGACACCTTCCGCCAGGCGGCGCACGCGGTCGAAGCCGGCGAGCACGCCCGCGCGGTCCACGTCCGTGAGGAGCACTCGGTCCTGGGGCAGCACGCCGCCCAGCTCCGACAGCACCGTGGAGAAGGCCTTCGCGTCGGTCTCCGCGTAGCGCAGCCGCACGCGCTCCGGGCCGCCGTCGTTGACGCCCACGAGCAGGGCCAGCCGGCGCACGGCCGCGGCTTCGGCGGCGTGGGCGGAGGTGGCCGCGCCCAGCGCGAACAGGAGGATGACGAGCGCTCTCATGGGGAGGGCTTCTCCAGCAGGAAGGAGGTCTGCCCCAGGCCCGTGGGCAGGGTCAGCGGCGCGGTGCGCGCCTCGGGGGATGCGGCGAGCACGCGCGCGGCGGCCATCACACCCTCCAGTTCGAAGGGGTTGTCCGAGGTGACGAGGAAGAACCGCTCGAAGCCGGGGGCGTCGTCCAGCTCGTAGGCGCGGGGCAGCAGGTGCGTGCCGCTGCGTTCCAAGGGCGCGGACGTGTCGCCCAGCGCGGGCTGGTGCGCGGTGACGGTGCCCCGGCCGTCCACGGAGAGGATGACGCCTTGGGCGTGGCCGGCGGCGGTGTACGACAGCTGCACCACGTCACCGGCCTGGGCGGGGGCGCCGTCGGTGAGGTGCTCGGTGCGGGTGCCGGCCTGGCGGTGCACGTCGATGCGGGGCTGGAGTCCCTTGCTGCGCGTGGGCTCCAGGACGCCGGGGGTGCCGCCGGTGCCCGTCCACGGATTGCGCGCCTCCTGCTCCTGGGACGAAGCCCCCGGCCGGACGAGGACGACGAGGGTCACGGCGGCGAGCACCGGCACCAGGGCGGGCAGGAAGCGCCAGGAAGGGCGCGATGGCGAGGCCTCGGCGCGGGGCGCGGCGGGCGAGTCGGCGCGAGCGAAGCGGGCCTTCACTTCGCGGGCGACGCGGTCGGGGGGCAGGGCCTCCAGGGTGGCGCGCGAGTCGGCCTCCAGGGCAGCGAGGCGTGCGGGGCCATCGGGTTCGCGGCACAGGCGGTCGCGGGCGGCGGCGAGCTCATCCGGGGGCAGCTCCCCCAGGACGATTCGCTCCAGCAGCCAGTCTGGGGTGCGGTGGGGGGACGTCATGCGGCCTCCAGCTCCTGCAGGACAGCGGACAGGGCCCGGAGGCGCTTGCGCACTCCGGACACGGACAGGCCCACTTCGCGGGCGGTCTCCTCCAGCGTCATGCCGTCCACCAGGTGGAGCACGGCGATGTCGCGGCTGGACGCGGGGACGCGGCCGAAGAGGCGGTCCAGCAGGCCCCGGGCGGCGGTGCGCGCCTCGGTGTCGCCGGACGCGGCGATCTTCAGCACCAGCTCATCGTCGCGGTCCTCGGGGCGCCGCTTGGCGCCGCGCAGGCGGTTGAGGCACACGCGGGTGGCGATCTGATGCAGCAGGCTGGAGGGCCCGGCGTCCTTCAGCGCGGCCTGGTAGCGCAGCAGTTGAACGAACACGTCATGCATCGCGTCCACGGCCTGTTCCTCGTCGCGCAGCAGGAAGCGGCAGCGCCGGAGCACCTGGGGGCCATAGCGTCGGTAATAGGCCTCCACATCGACGGACACCGCACGCGCCTCCCGGTTGGACCAGGGGAACACCGGTGCCCCGAAAACCTGTCACCGGCATTTTGACGAAAGCGGCGTGCCTACCCCGTTTCCCCCCACCCGGGCCACCCCGGGCCGGGAAAGGAAGCCAGCACGTCCGCCCACCAGCTCCGACCTGGGCGAGCGGAGCACACCCGCCCACCCATGGCCCTCACTCCCCTGCGTCCCCCGGAAGCAATCCCTGGCTCGGGGGCACGAGGACGGTCTGCACGCCGCCATCTGGAAGCATCACGCCCCGCAGGTCGTCATCCGCGTCCACGCCGTCGACGACGCGCCGGAGGATGCGCCCGTCCGGGCGAAGGGCGTACTTCGCGCCGGAGTCGAGCGACGGAAACCTCCGTCCACATGCTGCGGGGTTCTCGTCCACGAAGACGAAGAGCAGGCCGTCCTGCCGGAGCACCCGGTACGTGTAGGACTCCGGCCGACTGTCACAGGACGTCGCCGCGCTCCCCATCGGGAACAGGTCCCGCGAGACGATCGACAATGCGCGCAGGGTCTCGCCATCCAGCACGACCGGCACACCGGCCGGGATGACACCCGCGTCGGCATCGGAGGAGACCGGGAAGCGAACGGTCCGGTCTTCAAGCACTGGCGCCGAAAGAGGCTCGGGCCTCCGGGTACACCCCAGCAACCCCAACACCAACGCGACCGTCCTCAGCGACATGATCCGCCCTCGCATGCGGCCTTCCTACAGCGCATCCAGCCGATAGGTGCGCTCATCAAGCCAGGTGATGATGCCATGGGACTCCTGCTTCCATCGGCTGCCCGCGCGAGTCCACTGCATCATCTCCCGGGTGGCGGGAACGTACTGATAGAAGCCGTCGCACGTGGGCGCGCTCGCATCCCTCGACCGAGAGAAGAACGCGATGATGGACAGGCGGATGCGGCCCTCGCGCGTCAGGACCTCCCAGTCGTGGACGGTGGCCATCGACTCGATGAAGCGCAGGTCCCGCGCGGAGAGGCGCGTTCCGAAAGGGTGATTGTGCAGCGCGAAGATCTGCTTGAGCGTGCCGGGCGCGTAGCGGGAGTCGTCCACGAATGGAGGCAACGAACAGCTTCGCAGCCCACGTACCGCGTCTCCGGGACGGGATGAGTCCGACAGCATGCTCATCTCGTACCGTCCTTCGGGCGTGACGTAGAGCCAGGCGCAGTACTCCGTCGCCATGCGGAGGGCCACCTCGGGCTGCGTCTCCTGGAGCGCGACCACGGATGCGTTCGGCTTGGAGAGGATGAGCGGACAGGCCGCGGAGAGCGCATCCGCGGCGAGGTCGAAGGGCCCGAAGTTCTTCAGGGGCCCTGGGATGCGCTCCGGCGACGCACCAGGACCGGGGCGCCAGACCCCTTCCACTTCCCGCGGAGCCGAGCATCCCGCCATCAGGCCCAGAGCGGCCACGAGGCTCCAACCCAACCAGCAAGATCGGCCAAACATGAATTCCAGAAAAACATGCCTAGACCGCACGCTCCAGCCCAAAGCCCGCCTGACCTGCAAGCAGAAAAGCGAACGTTCGATCCGCAGGACAGGGGACTGTTCACTTACGGAAGAGGGAGAACGCTCCAGGGTTTAACGGAAGCTGGAACACCCCTACCCTGCCCCGTTCGCTACCGGCTCCCGTGATCCAAACGACCCCTGCCATCGATTCGCTGCGGGCGCGGTATCTGGCCGCGCAGCTCTCCGGAAACCGACAGGAGGCCCTGCGCCTGCTCGTGGATGAGGGCCTGCTGTGCGGCGTGCCCCTCCAGGAGCTCCACCTGGAGGTCATCCAGGCGGCCCAGTACGAAATCGGGCGGCTCTGGCAGGAGAACGTCATCTCCGTGGCCCAGGAACACCTGGCCACCGCCATCTCCCAGTACGTCCTGGCCCACCTGTACCGCCGCCTGCCTCGCGACCCGTCCAACGACAAGGTCGTGTTGATGGCGTGCGTGGAGGGCGAACTGCACGAAGTGGGCGCGCGCATGGCCAGCGACTTCCTGGAGATGGCCGGCTTCGACGTGCGCTTCCTCGGCGCCAACGTGCCCGCGGATCACCTGGCCCGCATGGTGCGCGAGTCCCCGCCAGACCTCCTGGCCCTCTCCGTCTCCATGCCCTTCCACATGCCCCAGGTCCGCGAGGCCGTGCGCAAGGTGCGTGAAGTCTCCCCGTCTCTTCCCATCGCGGTGGGAGGGCTCGCCTTCGACTGGGGCCCCGTCCTCGAGGACGAACTGGGCGTGTCCTTCTTCGGCAAGAGCGTCCGCGAGCTGGTCGCCTCCGCCTGCCGCACCCTCGGGGTCTGACGCCATGCCGCACGTGAGCCTCCAGGTGGAAGCGCGGACCGCGTTCCTCGCGTCCAACTCTGTTCAAGCTCTGTACGAAGACCCGTTCTGGGCCGCGCGCTACGGCATCCAGCGCGCCCGCCGCTTCGGTGACGAGGACGCCGTCTTCCACGTGCGCTACCTCGTGCAAGCGCTGGACGCGGCGCGCCCCGCCATCCTCGAGGACTACGCGCGCTGGCTGCGCACCCTGCTCGTCACGCGCGGCATGTGCTCGCTGCATCTGGATCAGCACTTCGATGGGCTCGCCCGCGCGCTCCAGGCGGAGGGCTTCGGCCCGGACTCCCTGCCCCACACGTACGTCCAGTCCGCCCGCCAGGCCCTGCGGTACAAAGACGGCCCGGCCCACGCCGTGGAGTCGGACATCGCCGGCATCATCAGCGCGGCCGTCCGTCGGTTGGAGGGTGCGCTGCCGCCCGGAAACCGCCTCCGCCTGGAACAAGAGCTCCGCCTCCAGTTGTCCTATCTCTCGGATGCGCTCGCCCTGGGTCGCGAGGACCTGTGGAACGCCCATCTCCAGTGGTACGCGGGCTTCTGGCCCCAACGGGGACTGTCCCCCCTGACCCTTCCCCACCTCCTGGACGCCTTGAAGGCGGCCCTGGCGGACGGCCCCCCCGAAGCTCGGACGTTGCTCGCACGGATGCCCGATTCGTGGGAGGAGACCCACTCATGATGAAGGAAGATGACCGCGCCTCCGGGATCTTCGAATCCCTCAGCCGCGAGCTGGCTTTGGCCTGCGATGCGCAAGGCACGGTCGTCTGGCGCGACGAGCGCGCCGCGCGCCTCCTGGACGTCAAGCCAGGCCAGACGCTGAAGAGCCTGGCGAGCCACGGCAGCGAGAGCAAAGTCGAGAAGCTGCTCGTGCAGGCGCGCGACGAGGCCGTGGACAGCTGGGAGCTCATCCTCCAGAGCCATCACAAGCCCGCGACGTTCGCCTTCCGCGCCCGGCCGCACGAGGGCGGCATCGCGCTGGTGGGCAGCCTGGTGCCGGAGGACTACGGCGCCGCGCTCACCCAGGTGAGCACCACGCTGGGCGAACTGTCCGCGCTCCACCGCGAGACGGAGCGCCAGCAGCACGAGCTCAAGCGCCGCGCGGAGGAGCTGTCCCGCCTCAACCGCGATCTGGAGGAATCCAACAAGGGCGTGCGCACCCTGCACGCGGCCCTGGATGAGAAGGCGGAGAGCCTCCAGCGCGCGTCCGAAATCAAGAGCCGCGTGGTGGCCAACGTGAGCCACGAATTCCGCACGCCGCTGCACTCCATCCTCGGCCTGTCCAAGGTGCTGCTCAACCCGCTCAACGGCAGCCTCGAGCCGGAGCAGGAGAAGCAGGTCCAGTTCATCCGCGGCTCCGCGGAGGCGCTCTTCGAGCTGGTCAACGACCTGTTGGACCTGTCCAAGGTGGAGTCCGGCAAGACGACGCTGCGCCACACCCGCTTCGTCGCGTCCGACCTCATCAGCGCGATGCGCGGCATGACGCGTCCCCTGCTGGCGACGGACTCGACGGTGGCGCTCGACTTCGAGGAGTCGGCGGAGCCCCTGGAGCTGGAGACGGACGAGGCCAAGCTCAGCCAGGTGCTTCGCAACCTCATCTCCAACGCGCTCAAGTTCACCGAGTCCGGCTCCGTCACGGTGTCCGCGGCCCGGGGCCCGCGCGACACGGTGGTGTTCTCCGTGAAGGACACGGGCATCGGCATCGCGCCGGAGAACCACGAGCGCGTCTTCGAGGAGTTCATCCAGGTGGACAGCCCCCTGCAGCGGCGCGTGAAGGGCACCGGCCTGGGCCTGCCCCTGGCGCGCAAGCTGACGGAGCTGTTGGGCGGCACGCTCACCGTGAAGAGCCAGTTGGGGGAAGGCGCCACCTTCCTCATCACCCTGCCGCGCGTCCACCCGGAGGTGTCGGAGATGACGGGGCTCACCCAGCGCAGCGAGTCGCTGGACCCCGCGCGCGCGCCGGTGCTGGTGCTGGAGGACGACCGCCAGACGCTCTTCCTCTACGAGAAGTACCTGGCGCGCTCCGGCTTCCAGGTGCTGCCCGTGCGCAGCGTGGAGGAAGCGCGCAAGGTGATGCAGCGCGTGCGCCCCGCGGCCATGGTGCTGGACGTGATGCTGGAGGGCGAGACGAGCTGGAACTTCCTCGCGGAGATGAAGAACGGGGAGCAGACGCGCGACATCCCCGTCCTCGTCGTCACCGTGACGGACCGCGAGCAGAAGGCGCGCGCCCTGGGCGCGGACGAGTTCTGGCTCAAGCCCGTGGACGAGGTCCGCCTGCAGAAGAAGCTGACGGCGATGGCGCGCACCGGGCCGGTGGAGCGGGTGCTCATCATCGACGACGACGACGTGCACCGCTACCTGCTCAAGCAGCTGCTCAAGGACACGCAGTTCCAACTGCTGGAGGCGGCCAATGGCCGCGAAGGCGTCCGCATCGCCCGCGAGCACGCCCCCCACCTCATCTTCCTGGACTTCGTGTTGCCGGACATCACCGCCTTCGACGTGCTGGACGAACTGAAGGCGGATCCGCGCACGCGCGAAATCCCCATCATCCTGCACACCTCCCACCAGTTGCAGGAGTCGGAGCGCCTGCGGCTGGCGCGCGAGACGTCCGCCATCCTGGCCAAGCACACGCTCAGCCGGGAGGTGGCCATCACCCGCATCCGCGACGCGCTGTCCAAGGCGGGGCTGGGGAACCGGGAGCTGCGCGAAGGGAATCCCCGTGGCTGAGGAACAGCGCCTGGCAACGGTCCTCAACGTCAACGACGACGAGGCCAACCGCTACCTGGTCAACCGCATCCTGGAGATGTCCGGCTACCACGTGCTGGAGGCCGCCACCGGCATGGCGGCGCTCCTCATGGCGGAGGAGCACCGCCCGGACGTCATCGTGCTGGACGTGAAGCTGCCGGACATCAGCGGCTATGAGGTCTGCGCGCGACTGAGGGCCAACTCGGCCACGGCCTCCATCGCGGTGATGCACACGTCCGCGACGTTCGTCACGCCGGACAAGAAGGTGCAGGGCCTGGAGGGCGGCGCGGACGCGTACCTCACCCAGCCCTACGAACCCTCGGAGCTCATCGCCACGGTGCGCTCGCTGTTGCGCCTGCGCCACGCGGAGCAGCAGGCCCGGCTGCGCACGGATCAGCTCATTGAAATGGACCGGCGCAAGGACGAGTTCCTGGCCATGCTGGCCCACGAGCTGCGCAACCCGCTGGCCGCCATCATGACGTCCATTGGCATCCTGGAGCGCAAGGGGCCCTCGGACACCAAGGAAGCGCGGATGCACGGCATCATCCAGCGCCAGACGCACCACCTGGCGCGGCTGGTGGATGACCTGCTGGACGTCAGCCGCATCACCCGGGGCAAGGTGGAGCTGCGGACGGAGCCGGTGAGCCTCACGGCGACCTTCCAGCAGGTGCTCGCCATCCTGCGCCCCCGCGTGGAGGCCCGAGGCCTGAAGCTGGAGGTCCACCTGCCGCGCGCGCCGCTGTGGCTGGAGGGCGACGCCACGCGCCTGGAGCAGGTCTTCACCAACCTGGTGGACAACGCGGCCAAGTACACGGACGAAGGCAGCGTCAGCGTGGAGCTGTTCCAGGAGGGCGTGGACGGCGGCGCGCAGGCGGTGCTGCGGGTGAAGGACACGGGCATCGGCATCCCGCCGGAGAAGCTGCCCGCCATGTTCGAGCTGTTCGCCCAGGCGGACACGTCCCTGGAGCGCTCGCGCGGGGGCCTGGGCATTGGCCTCACCCTGGTGCGCACGCTGGTGCGGATGCACGGCGGCACCGTGGAGGCCACCAGCGGCGGCCCGGGCCGGGGCAGCGAGTTCGTGGTGCGGCTGCCCCTGCTCCCCGAAGACCGCGTCCCCCGGGCGGCCGGGACGAACCTCCTGGACGCACGGCGCGCGCGGCGCATCCTCCTGGTGGAGGACAACTCAGACGCGCGCCAGTCCATGCGCGACCTGCTGGAGCTGTGGGGTCACCAGGTGGCCGTGGCCCAGGACGGCTTGCAGGGCGTGGCCTTGGCCCTGGAGCACGCGCCGGACCTGGCGCTGGTGGACATTGGCCTGCCGGGGCTGGATGGCTACCAGGTGGCCCGAGCGCTGCGCTCGCGCGTGGGGCAGGGGCTGCGGCTGGTGGCGCTCAGCGGCTACGGCGACCCGGAGGCCTACCAGCAAGCCCTGAAGGCCGGGTTCGACGTGCACCTCACCAAGCCGGTGCGGCCCGCGGACCTGGATCGCGTCCTGTCGAACCTCTGAAAGCGGGAGTGAGGGGTGGCTACCGCCGCGTCAGCGCGTTGGCCACCAGTCCCAGCAGCTTCACCTGACCGGGGTCCAGCTGACGCACGCTGCGCAGCAGCCGGCGCACTTCCGGGCGCTCCGGCGTGGGCGGCGGGGCCTCGCTCGCACGCGACGGCGGAGCGCCCTGCGCCGCGAGTCCCAGCAGCTCGTCCGCGGAGACATGCAGCTCGTGGCACAGCTTCAGCAGGGTCTGGACGCTGGGGAGCATGCCGCCGCGCTCCAGGCGGCCGTATACTTCCGTGGCCACGTCGATCCGCTCGGCCACGTCGGCCTGCGTCAGCTCCATGCGGCCCCGGGCGACCCGTGCGGATGCGCCGATGGTGGTTGCGAGTTTCTTGTCCATGCCTTCGCTTGCCGACCCGAAACGTTTGGCCGACGGCATAGGACGTATAGAGGCAGACAGACAGAACTTGCCGGGTCAGCCTCCCATTGTTCACCCATAGGGTCGCTGCGCGGGAGGTGGACTTTCGGAGTCCGGGCAACCCCGACACCCATGGCTCTTTTGAGACGGAGCGCCCTCTGGAAACGGCCTCCGCGAAGTGCATCTCCGCGCGCTTCCGGGCTTGTCCGGAGGTGACCCAGGACGTTGGAGCCGCCGCTTCCTACGGTCTTCGAACGTCCTGCCGCCACTGCCACCCTTCAGGGTTGGCTCATGTTTTCAGTGCCGTCCAGATACACCGCTGCGACTACCGCGAGGCCAGGGTGGTCAGCTCCACCGTGCCCAGGGCGCGCGCCAGCTCCGCGCGGGAGGTGGCCAGGTCGTACGTCGCCTGCACCTGCTGGGCGGCGGCGTTGGAGAAGGCCACCTGCGCGTCGCTCACCTCGATGATGTTGCCCACGCCCGCGCGGTAGCGCCCTTCGGCCAGCCGCAGCCGCTCGCGCGCGTTCACCTGGGCCTCGTCCGCGGCGGTGAGCGCCTCGCGCGTGGCCACCACGTTGAGCCGGGCCTGCTCCACCTGGAGCCGCACCTGCTGCCGGAGCGCGTCCTTCTGCGCCTGGAGGTCGCGCAGGTTGGCGTTGGCCTCGCGCGTCTGCGCGTTGACGAGCCCGCCCTGGAACAGCGCCCAGCTCAGCTGGACGCCGCCCTGCGCGCTGAGCGTGGCGCCGTTGAACGGGTTCGCCCCCACGTCGGACAGGTTGCCCGTGGCGCTCAAGGAGGGCAGGTGGCCGGCCTTCGTCACCTTCACCTGTGACTCCTGCGCGGAAATCTGCCGCTCGCGCGCGGCGACGTCGGGGCGGGCCTCCAGCGCGCGCGTCACCAGCGCGTCCAGCACCTCGTCCTCGCCCGCGATGGCCGCCACCGTCACGTCCTGCACGGTGTAGTCGGTGGACGTCTCCACGCCCATGGTCTGGTTGAGCTGCGCCTTCGCGGTGGAATAGGCGTTCTGCGCGCGGATGAGCGCCACCTGCGCGTTGGCCTTCGCGGTGCGCTGCTGGAGCAGGTCAATCTCCGGCCGCGAGCCCACCTGCACGGACGCGTTCACCTGATTGAGCCGGGCCGCCTCGCTCTGGAGCGTCTCGCGCGCCACGCCCAGGAGGGCCTTCTGCGTGAGGACGTTGAAGTACGCCGTGCGCACGTTGCGCAGCGCGTCCTGGAGCACCTGCTGCTGCGAGTCCTCCTGCGCGCCCGCTGACTCCTTCGACGCGTTGTAGCGGCCCTTCGTCTTACCGAAGTCGTAGATGAGCTGGTTGGCGGCGATGCTGCCGCTGAAGCGCCGCGTGGAGTTGGACACCACGCCGGTGTCGCTGCCCGGCACGTTCTGGATGACGGCCCGGTTGCTGGTGCCCAGCGTGTAGCCAGCGTTGGCGCTCACCTGCGGCAGGAAGCTGGAGAAGGACTGATCCACCCGGGCGTACGCCGCGTCGGTGCTCGCCTGCGCCGAGCGCAGCGACGGCTGGTACTGGCGCGTCGCGGCCTCCGCGTCCGCCAGGGTGATGACGCGCCCCTCGGCGGCGGACATCGTCAGGGACTGCTGCACGGCCGGAGGCGTCACGGGCGTTGCCGTAGCCGGAGCAGGGGCCTGCGGGGTGACGGGCTGGGCCGCCTGGGCCCCCGCGACCATGGGCAGGACACACAACGAAAGCGTCAACGGAAGCGACCGCATCACTCGTACCTCAGTGCATCGATGGGATCCAACAGGCTCGCCTTGCGCGCCGGATACAGACCGAAGACGACCCCGACCAGGCCGCTGAACACGATGGCCAGCAGCGCGACGTCAGGACGGACCAGCATGGGCCAGCCGAACTGCGCGGCGAGCAGCTTCGCCACGCCCAGGCCCACGGCCGCGCCGATGATGCCGCCCAACACCGCCAGCGTCAGCGCCTCGATGAGGAACTGCGCCAGGATGTCTCGCGGCCGGGCGCCCACCGCCACGCGCACGCCAATCTCGCGCGTCCGCTCGGTGACGCTCACCAGCATGATGTTCATGATGCCGATACCGCCCACCACCAGCGACACCGCCGCGATGGCCGCGAGCAACAGGCTCAACGTCTCCGTGCTCTGCTGCTGGCCGCTGGCCACCTCCGCCAGGTTGCGCACGTCGAAGTCGTCCGCGTCGTCCGGCCCCAGCCGGTGACGCTCGCGCAGCAGGTTCGCCACGTCCACCTGGGCCTTGGCCGTGAGGTCCGCGCTCACCGCCTGCACGAACACCGCGCCGGTGATGTACGCGCCCAGGCTCTGCGCCTGCACCTGGCGGCGGAAGGTGGTGGCCGGCACGAACACCGTGTTGTCGAAGTCCTGGCCCACGGGCGACTGGCCCTTGGGCGCCGTCACGCCCATCACGGTGAAGGGCGTCTTGTTGATGCGGATGACCTGCCCCACGGGGTTGAAGCCCTTGCCGTAGAGGTTGTCCACCACCGTCTGGCCCAGCACCGCCACCTTCGCGCCCGCCTCGTTGTCCGCGTCCGTGAAGTGCGCGCCCTTCGCCAGGGTCCAGCTGCGCACGGTGAAGTAGTCCGTGGTCGTGCCGATGATGCTGGTGTTCCAGTTCTGGTCCTCGCTGAACACCTGCGCGTTGGAGCGCATCTCCGGCGCGGCGCCGCGCACGGTGGACACCTGCGTGCGCACGGCCTCCAGGTCATCCCAGGTGATGGTGGGCTGGCTGCCGAAGCCGCCTCGCGCGCCACCGGACTTGGACGAGCCCGGAAGGATGATGAGCAGGTTGGTGCCCATGGAGTCGAAGACCTTCTGCACGCTGGCCTTCGCGCCGTCGCCAATGGCGACCATGGCGATGACCGCGCCCACGCCAATGATGATGCCCAGCGCGGTGAGCACCGAGCGCGTCTTCGAGCGCAACAACGCACGCAGCGCCAGGACGAGTGTCTCCAGGATGTTCATGTCCCCACCTCCTCGGCGGGCACCACCGCCGCGTTCGGCGTCTGGCGTCTGTCGTTCACGATGCGCCCGTCCTTCACCACCACGATGCGCTGGGTGTACTCGGCCACGTCCGGCTCGTGCGTCACCAGCACCAGCGTCATGCCTTCCTTCTGCAGCTGCTGGAACAGCGCCATCACCTCCACCGTGGTGCGCGAGTCCAGGTTGCCCGTGGGCTCGTCCGCCAGGATGACGCGAGGCCGTCCCACCAGCGCCCGAGCGATGGCCACGCGCTGCTGCTGACCGCCGGAGAGCTGCTTCGGGTGGTGGTCCAGCCGGGCCCCCAGTCCCACGCGCTCCAGCGCCTCCTTCGCCCGCGCACGCCGCTCCTTCGAGGGCACGCCCGCGTAGAGCATGGGCAGCTCCACGTTCTCCAGCGCGGTGGTGCGCGCCAGCAGGTTGAAGCTCTGGAAGACGAAGCCCAGGGTGCGGTTGCGCACGCGCGCCAGGCCGTCGCGGTCCAGGCGGGCCACCTCGCGGCCGTTGAGCAGGTACTCACCAGAGGTGGGCCGGTCCAGGCAGCCCAGGATGTTCATCAGCGTGGACTTGCCCGAACCGGAGGAGCCCATGATGGAGACGAACTCCCCAGGCTCCACCGTGAAGTTCACGCCGCGCAGGGCCCGCACCTCCACGTCGCCGGACTTGTACACCTTCGCCACGTTGTTGAGCTGGATGACGGGGGGTGCCCGCTTCGTGTCCGCGTCCATCTGTCTGCCTCTGTCCCTTCCCCTGCCCGCAGTTCCTGTGATGATGTCTGTGATTGGAACGGCCGCGCGTGCCTAGAATCCGCCCCGGCGCCCGCCGCCCATGCCCCGGCCGCCGCTCCCACCACCGAGGGGGCTCGCGCCCGACGGAGCCGCGGAAGGAGTCGCGCCCGCCGCCGAGTTCGCGGCGGTGATGACGCGGTCGCCCGCCTTCAATTCACCCTCCACCACCTCCGTGAACGTGCCGTCCGTCATGCCGGTGCGCACGTTCACGGCGACGGGCCGCGGCTTCTGCTCCGGCTGGCGGCGCAGCACGTAGACGGTGCGCATGCCGGCCGGGGCCTGCTGGGCCGGAGCCTGCGCGGCCGCGTCCGGCGACGGCGCCGGGCGGTAGCGCAAGGCCGTATTGGGCACGGACAGGGCCTGGTCCTTCTGCTGCGTGACGATGGTCACGTTGGCGGTCATGCCCGGCTTGAGCTTCAGGTCCGGGTTCGACACGTCGATGACGGCCAGGTAGGTCACCACGTTCTGCACGGTGATGGCCTCGTTGCGGATCTGCCGGATGACGCCCTCGAAGGTCTCCCCCGAGAAGGCGTCCACGGTGAAGGTGGCCTTCTGGCCGGGCTGCAGCTTGCCCACGTCCGCTTCCGCGATGCTGGTGTTGACCTGCATCTTTCGCAGGTCCTCCGCGATGGTGAAGAGCACGGGCGCCTGGAGGGACGCGGCCACCGTCTGGCCCACGTCCACGCTGCGCGAGATGACGATGCCGTCCGTGGGCGACACGATGGTCGTGTACTTGAGGTTCACCTCCGCCTCGTTGAGCGCGGCCTGCGCCTGGGCCACCGAGCCCTCCGCGGCCGTCACCTCCGCCTGCCCGTTGGCGGCGGCGGACTCCGCCGTCTCCAGCTCGGACTGGGAGATGAACTGCTGGGCGCGCAGCTCGCGCGAGCGCACGGCCTGCTTCTTCGCCACGTCCGCGTTGACGCGCGCCTTCTGGAGGTTCGCGCGCGAGGCCGTCATGTTCGCCTTCGCCCGGTCCAGCGCGGCCTGCACCAGCTGCGGGTCGATGCGGGCGATGACCTGCCCCTTCTTCACCTGCGAGTTGTAGTCGACCATCAGCTCCTGGATGCGACCGGAGACCTGACTGCCGACCTGCACCGTCACCAGCGCCGCCACGGTGCCGGTGGCCGTCACCTTGGCCGTGAGCTTCCGGGCCTCGGCGGGGGTCGTGTCGTAGGTGACGGCGTCCGCCTGGTTTCCAGCGCGCATGCGCCAGAACACCCCCGCGCCCGCCACCACCAGGATCGCCAGGACCCAGGCCCAGCGCGGAATGCCACGCTTGCGACCCTCGTCCTCATCCAGCTCCACCGGCGCCAGGGCCGGCGCTTCCCGCGGCATCTCGCTCAAGGCCTTCATGCCCCTTATCTACGTTTTGAAATGTTTCGGCGAATCTCGTCTCTATTACGAAAGATGACCCGCGGCGAGGCGGCCATCCGGTGTGTCCGCCGCTCCCACTCCGGGGAGCACGATGCGCGCGGTGGTGCCCTGGCCCGGCTGGCTCTCCAGCGTGAGGCGGCCGTGGTGCGCATCCAGGATGCGGCGCACCAGCGCCAGCCCCAGGCCCACGCCGCCGGTGGTGCGAGCGCGGCTGCGGTCGGTGCGGAAGAAGGGCGTGCCCACGCGCGACAGGTCCTGCGCTTCGATGCCGATGCCCTGGTCCTGGATGTCCACCTGGAGTCCGTCGCCCGCCGCCCGGGCGTGCAGCTTCACGGTGGTGCCGGGCTCCGAGTATTTCCCCGCGTTGTCGAGCAGGTTGTCCAACACGCGCCGCAGCAGCACGGGGTCTGCCTCCAGCGCGGGCAGCGTGCCGTCCACCTGGACCTCCAGCCGGTGCGTCGGCCGGGCGGTGTGGAAGCGGGCGGCGGCCTTGTCGAGCAGCGCGTTCGCGTCCACGCGCTCCAGGCGCAAGGGAGGCACGCCGCTCGCGCCTTCCGTCACCAGCTCCAGGCGGGACGTGGTGAGCACGTCCGACACCAGGCGCTCCAGCTCGGACAGGTCCTCGGTGATGTCGGGCAACAGCTCGCGCGCCGTCTGCGCGTCGCCCTCCGCGGCCAGGTCCAGCGCCACGCGGATGCGGGACAGGGGCGTGCGCAGTTCATGCGACACGTTGGCGAGCAACTCCTTCTGCGAGCGCAGCAACTGGGTGATGCGGCCGGCCATCTCGTCGAAGGCCTCGGACACCAGGCCCAGCTCGTCCTTGCGGCGCAGGCCCGCGCGCACGTCCAGCCGTCCGGCGCCAAACGCACGCGCCGCGGACGCCAGCTTCTCCAGCGGGCCCGCGAGCGTGCGCGCGAAGACGACGGAGGTGATGGCGGTACACGCCAGCACGAGCCCCACGATGATGGCCGTCTGCCGGTCGCCGTCCGGCGGTGGCGGCGGAGGGGGCAGGGACACGGAGGCATAGACCTGGATGGGGCCCGGGTAGGGGCTCACCACCAGCATGCGGCCAGGGCCGCTGCCAGCCCCGGGGAACGGTCCGCGAGGGCCACTGCGGGTGACGCGCGAGCTGACGGCGGAGAGTTCCTCGGGCCCGAGCGGGGGCGCGGGGTCCGGCCGCGTGTTGCCGAGCAGCGTCCCGTCCGCGGCTCGCAGGGTGACGCGCATGCCCATGCGCTGCTGGGCGCGTTCGAGCGACGCCTGGAGCTCGGCGGGGGTGTCGCGCAGGGCGGACCACTCGTCGACGAAGTAGGACAGCTCGTCGTCGAAACGGTTGCGCCAGGACTCGTTGCGCAGGAGGTCGCGCGCGAGCATGAGCGACACGCCCACGAGGAGGATCTGGATGACTCCCACCAGGTAGATGCGGGGGAGCAGGCCCATGGGCATCCGGAAGAACTTCACGGCTCCGCCTCGGTCTCGGTGGCCAGCATGTAGCCGGCACCGCGGACCGTCTTGAGCAGGCGCGGGTTGCGCGGATCCACCTCCAGCTTCTGGCGAAGGCGGAAGATGTGCACGTCCACGGAGCGGTCGAACACCTCGTCCGCGCTGCCCTTCACCAGGTCGAGCAGCTGCTCACGGCTGAGGACGCGGCCAGCGCGCTCGGCCAGGACGCGCAGCAGGCTGAACTCGTAGGTGGTGAGGGACAGCGGCTTGCCGTCCAGGGACGCGCTCAGGCTGCGCGGGTCCAGCACCAGGCGGCCCGCGTGCACGGGGTGGCTGGTGGGGCCCACCTTGCCGCGAGCGCGGCGCACCTGGGCGCGGATGCGGGCGAGCAGCTCGCGCGACGAGTAGGGCTTGGGCAGGTAGTCATCCGCGCCGGACTCGAGGCCCAGGACGCGGTCGGCCTCCTCGCCGCGCGCGGTGAGCATGATGATGGGGACGTCCGTGCGGGTGCGCAGCTCGCGGCAGACCTCCAGGCCGTCGCGGCCGGGGAGCATGAGGTCCAGGAGGATGACGTCGAAGGTGTGGCGGGATGTCTGGAGGAGCGCGTCGGTGCCGGAGGCGGAGACGGTCACGATGATGCCGTGCTCCTGGAGGTAGCGGGCGGTGAGCCGCGCCAGGCGTTCATCGTCCTCGACGAGGAGCACCTGGATGGTGGCCTCCTCGGAGGTCGTGGGGCGTGGGGTCGTCTCCATGGGTCGGGTCTCCGCGAGGGATGCGGACCGGAGGCGACTGAGGGCCCGGGCTTCTCTCCGTTAAGTCCGGGCCCCGCGGTCCGCCTCCGGGCCGCGACCTGCAACCTCTCACCCCTACATTTCCAGGGGGCTACGGGCCCATGACGAAATATTACGGACAGGGGTCCGGCGGGTCATCCAGAGGGCTTCAGGGGGACGGCCGCAACGGACGGAAATTCAGGGCTCGCCGTCCAGCCGGGTGAGCGCCCGCCGGTCCACCTTGCCCGCAGGGGTCCGAGGCAGGGCCTCCAGCAGCCGCAGCGTCCGGGGCAGCTTGTAGCGGGCAAGCCGGCCCGAGCAGAAGGCGCCCAGCGCCTCCAGGGTGGGGGCCGCACCGGGTCGGGGGACGACGAGGGCGCGGGGGACCTCGCCCCACTTCGGGTCGGGGACGCCGATGACGGCGACCTCGGCGACGTCGGGGTGGCCGGCGAGGACGCTCTCGACCTCGGAGGGGTGGATGTTCTCGCCGCCGGAGATGATGAGGTCCTTGGCGCGGCCCTCGATGCGGAAGAGGCCCTGGGCGTCACGGGAGCCCAGGTCGCCGGTGTGGAGCCAGCCGTCCGCGAAGGCGCGGGCGGTCTCCTCCGGGCGGCGCCAGTAGCCGGCGCACAGGTGGGGGCCCCGAAGGAGCAGTTCGCCCACGTCACCGGGGCGCTGTTCGCCGTCGATGCGCGCCTCGACGTGGAAGAGGGGCACGCCGACGAAGCCCGGGTGCGTGCGCATGACGGCGTCGGGGAGGAAGAAGTTGTTGGGCCCGGCCTCGGTGAGGCCGTAGCCGGTGCGGAAGGGAATGCCACGGGCGAAGAAGCGCTCGAAGACGGGAGCGGGACAGGGAGCGCCGCCGCTGATGAGCAGCTTGAGTCGGGAGAAGTCCACGGCCTCGAAGCGAGGATGCTGCTGCATCTCGATGAACATGGTGGGCACGCCGAACACGAGGTTCACGGAGCCCGAGTGGATGAGGTCGAAGCACTGCGCCACGTCGAAGGACCGGCACACGACGGAGGCGCCGCCAGCAAGCACCAGCGGCAGCGTGAAGACGTTGAGGCCGCCGGTGTGGAACAGGGGCGCGTTGAGCAGCGCCACGTCGTCCTGGGTGAGGCCCCAGCTGACGACGGTGTTCACGGCATTGGCGGTGAGCGAGCCATGCGTGAGCACGGCGGACTTCGGAAGCCCGGTGCTCCCACCGGTGGAGCACAGCACCCAGGGAGCATCCGCCTCCAGTTCGATGGAGGGCAGCGCGCCGGTCAGGGCCTCACGGGAGCAGAAGAGCGGATCCGCCAGGGAGACCCACTGCGCCGGAAACCGGGAGCGCAAGGCGTCGACTTGAGCGCGGAACTCCGGCCCGAAGCAGACGACGGAGGGGGCGACATCGGAGAGCAGGCCGTGGAGCTCCTCCACGCCCAGGCGCCAGTTGAGCGGCTGGAGCACGGCGCCCAGCTTGGCGCAGGCGAACACGAGGTCCAGCGTCTCCACGCCGTTGGAGGCCAGCACGGAGACGCGGTCCCCCGGGCCCACGCCCAGGCCGCGCAGCAGCAGCGCGGTCCGGTGAGCGGAGTCATTCCACTCCGCCCACGAGATGCGCCGCCCACCCCGGAGCGAATCAACGAGCGCCGTGCGCTCCGGGGCGAGCGAAGCCCGCCGGGCCAGCCAGTCGTGGACGATGGGCATGCGGCTCCAGGCTAGACCACGATGCGATTCCTGCATCGGATTCTGGCTACTCGATCTGGTACCAGATCTACCCCTCCTACGAAGCTACTGGCACGATGCAGCGCCCGCCGCACTGCTGGAGAACGTCCGATGCCTTCCGCCGAGAGTCCCGGGACGTCCCCTGCCAGTCCACCTGGAAGTCGGGCGCCCTTGCTTTCGCGTGTGACCCTGCGCGACTTCCGCAGCATCGAGGCCTGCGATGTAGCCCTCGGACCTCTGACGTTCCTCGTAGGCCCGAACGGCTCCGGCAAGAGCAACTTCCTGGATGCATTGAGGTTCGTCACGGATGCCCTGCGGACCTCGCTGGCTCAGGCGATCCGAGATCGAGGCGGAGCCTTCAGCCTCATGCGGCGCTTACCTGTCGAGACCGAACAGTTCGGGATTCGCCTCGACTTCCAGCTCCCCGATGGCTCCAGTGGCCACTTCTCCGTCAGCATCGCTTTTCGCGGCCCTGGGATGACGACCTACCTGGTGCAGGAAGAGGAATGCGTCGTGGGCGCGGCGGAGTACCACGTCCGCGCGGGTACTCTGCTCCGCAAGCCGGCACCAGTCTCGCCGCCCGCGTCGGACGACCGTCTGTATCTTGTCAACGCGTCAGGCCTGCCGGAGTTTCGCCCCGTCTTCGACGCGCTCTCGAACATGGGGTTCTACAACCTCAATCCAGAGCAGCTTCGAGCGCCCCAAACACCCGACAACGGGGACCGCCTTGCCCGTGACGGGACCAATCTTCCAAGCGTCTTGGCGCACCTGGGGAGCAAGGCTCACAGCACCACGAAGCAGCGCATCGATGAGTATCTCGGTGCCATCGTGCCGGGCTTGGTGGAGGTGCTCTCAATTCGCATGGGCCATGTGGAGTCGCTCAAGTTCATTCAGCGTTTCGAGAGCGCCCAGGAAGACTACGATTTTTCGGCCTTCGAGATGTCCGACGGTACGCTCCGGGCCCTGGGCATCTTGGTCGCGCTGTTCCAGACGCGGGCCGCACCACGGATCCAACTCGTGGGCATCGAGGAGCCCGAGATCGCACTCCATCCTGCGGCAGCGGGTGTCCTGAGGGATGCACTCCGCGAAGCATCCCAGTACGCCCAGATCATCGTCACCAGTCACAGTCCAGAGCTGCTGGACGACCCCAGCATCCAAGCAAGTGAAGTTCTCTCGGTGGCATCGGAGCAGGGCCGCAGCATCATCGCGCCCGTCGATGCAGAGACCCGGTCCGCACTCAAGGACCGCCTCTACACCGCGGGCGAACTGCTGAAGGCCAATCAGCTTGCTCCCGACCGGCAGACTGTTCCCGCTCCGAATGACCTCAAGCTCTGGGAGCACGGCACCGAATGAAGCTGGGGCTCATCGTCGAAGGCCATGGCGAAGTCGCCGCTGCGCCCATCCTCGTCAGGCGCCTGACGCAGTGGCTTGCACCCGGGCTCCATCCCGAGGTCCTTCTCCCGCATCGCATCCCACGAGGCCAGCTCGTCAAGGAAGACGAGCTGAACCGAGCCATCGAACTGACGGCCCGGAAGGTGGGCAATGAGGGCCGCATCCTCGTCCTTCTGGATGCCGACAAGGACCTGCCATGCGTACTCGGGCCACGACTCCTGACCTGGGCACGGGCAAAGCGTCCTGATCGACTCATCTCCGTAGTCGTCGCAAAATGTGAATACGAAGCGTGGTTCCTCGCGGCGGCCGAGTCCCTGAGCGGCCACCGAGGCCTTCCCTCCACGCTACGGGCTCCATCCGAACCCGAGCGCATCCGCGATGCGAAGGGCTGGCTCGGCAACCACCTGCCCAGCGGCTACAGCGAGACCATCGACCAGCCCAAACTGACCAGCGTCTTCGACCTCGATGCCGCCCGCCGCGCGGACTCCTTCGACAAGCTCGTCCGGGACATGTGCACGCTGCTGGGAGTCCCCATCCCGCCGCGCCCCTGACCCGCGAAGCACGGGCGCGCGGAACGCGCCCGTGCCTCACGTCACGTCATCAATCCCGCGAAACGAAGTGCGTGGAGATCTTGTTCCACACCGCCGGGGTGATGCCCATGCTCAGGTGGTCATAGGCCATGCCCTCCTGCTTCGCGTCGGCGGTCTTCTTCGCGGCCGTCCAGCCCTGGGTGAGCTGGGTCATCGCCGCGATGCTCGCCTCGAAGAGCACGCCGTCGCTGCGCAGCGTGGACGTGGTGGACGTCATGCCGTCCGTCTCGAACGGGGTCGCCCCGCCCGTCGTGCCGTACAGCACGTAGAGCGACGGCAGGCGCGAATCCACGCCGTGCTCCGCCAGGCGCGTGATGAACTTGCCGCCCATCTCCATGGCCGCCGCCATGCCCAGGCCGTCCATGATGCGGTACTTGCCGTACATCAGCGAGTCGTACGCCTCACGGTTCATGTTCGTGTTGTACGCGTGGAACGCGAAGCACGGCGAACCCGCCGGGTCGAACGCCGTCGTGCGGCACACGCGGTGGTCGCTCGACTGCATGTAGCCCGCGGCGATGAACGGGTTCAGCGGGTTGTAGATGAGCTTCGTGTCCAGCCAGGGGAAGTAGCGGTTCTCGTTCGGATCGATATTGTCCCACGCGGACGCGCTGCGGTCCGGAATCGGGTACGTGCCGCGCAGGTCATACGCCGCCTGCAGCTGGCCCGGGTACGCCGTCACGTACTTGCCGCTGTCGTTCACCGCGCCGAAGAGGCTCATGTTGTAGTCGTCGAACTTGAACGACGACGCGGACAGGCCCTGGTTCGTGTTCAGCGTCTGCAGCGTGCTCGCGGACACCGGCGTGCCCGTGCTGCTCAGACCCGTGATGTTCGACAGGTAGATGCGGCGGAAGTAGTCCGGCCACGTGCCGCCGGAACCCGCGCACACGCTCTCCGCGTAGGGATTCTTGAACCAGGGCACGTCATACCCAAACGTCACGCACTGGAACGCGGAGAAGTACGTCCACGGCATCGGGCCACGGCCCACCGGCGCGTTGGAGGCCGTGCTCGCGATGGTCAGCGTGTGGATGGGGTGGCGGAAGTTCAGGTCGATGCCCTTGTGCGGGCCGGACAGCGGCACGTACACGCGCACCGAGTCGTCATACGCCGGCACCTGCGACGCCTGCTCCTTCGCCAGACGCTCGAAGAACCGCGTCGTGCTGAAGCCGCCCCACGTCGCCGCGTTCTCCAGCCAGGGGTCCACAGCCAGCACGCCCTTGCTCCACGCCACCACGTCCACCCGCGCCACGCCCGGGTGCAGCGCCTTCACGCGCTGCACGGCGTTGGCCACGTGGATGGCGTGGTTGAAGTTGTCGCCGTGGAACGAGCCGAACGTCACCGCGTACACGCAGCGGCCCTTCGACTCCAGGTCCTGCACCATGCCCGTCAGCTGCGCCGCGCCGCCGTAGGTGCCGCCCGAACCGTTGTTGCCGTTGGGGAACATCCACACGTTCGCGTCCTGGATGGCGCCGTGCACCAGCAGCGTCGGCGTCAGATTGACGTTACAGGTGCGCGCCGCGGTGGCCCGCCCCTTGTGCAGCAGGACGAAGCGCGCCTCCGGCTTGGTGGGGCCAGGCGTGGGACAGGTGGCCCCGGTCGTCGTGGCACAGCTGTTCCCGTAGTGGAGGTTGAACGCGTTCACCAGCTGCTGGTTCAGCGAACCGAAGTACGTCTTCAGCGGGTAGTCGCTGGACTGGAACGTGTCCTGGTCACGCAGCTTCAGCGTGCGCGGGTTGTAGTACTCCGTGCGGAAGCGCTGCTTGCCTTCCAGCAGTTCAATCTGCCCCCAGGACCACGTGGGCGGCGTGTACGTGCCCACCACCCGGTAGTTGCCGGTGAAGGTGGGGACGGCGTCGAAGTACGGGGCCAGGTCCGCGTCCAGCGGGGCCTCGGCCGTACCGACGGCCTCCTGCGCCTGGGGTGCTTCCGCGGGCGGCTCTGCCCCGCAACCTGCCATCAGCAATGCGGCCGTGAGCGACAAACTCCAGGTGCTTCGCATGCGGACCTCCGGTTGGGTGAAGGGTGCGGCGACAGCGGACTGCGACTGAGAGTGGACGCACGGGACACACGAAGGGCCCCAGGGTCGCCCCCCGGAAGGCCCTCGCGTGCATCACCGTGCGTCAGGAACGCCTAGCGGGCGTGCTCCCGCAGGAACGGGACGAGCAGGTCGTGGAACTCCTTCGTCTTCTCCAGGTGCGGGCTGTGGCCCGTGTCCGGGAGGACGACCTCGCGGTAGCGGCCACCGTTGGCCGCGTAGCGGTCCATCACCTTGCGCATCTGCGACACCATGGGCTGCGGCGGGTACTGGGCATCCCCGGGCCAGCCCGGCACCGCGCCCAGTTTGCCCAGGAAGCCGAAGTCGAACAGGGACGTGTCGGAGACGATGGCGTCGTCCGCGCCGCGGATCCACAGCACGTCCGGCCCCTTCGTCAGCGCCGCGAAGGTGGAGGTGTTGTAGTAGGCCGGCGCCATGGCGTTGTTCATGCCCGTGGTGCCCGGCGCCACGCCCGGCCAGTTCGCCGACTTCTCGAAGTTGCCCGGGTACAGCTCGTCCGACACGTGCGTATCCAGCACGGAGTCCAGGAGCATCTCCTCGTCCGGGTGGCGGAACGGCGGCTTCACGTAGCAGCCGTTCATCACGTTGCGCGGCGACGTCTGCGACTCCGTGGAGCGGTCCTTCGTCTTCAGCCGCTGCACGAAGTCCGGGTTGGCCGTGCCGCCACCGGAGCCCGCGAAGTCCGCCCAGCACGGCGTGCCGTCCGCGTCCTTCGTGCCACCGAAGCCATAGGGAGACAGCGGCGCCTCCACCACCAGGCCGGCCACGCGCTCCGGGTGGTCGATGGACAGCTGCATCACGATGCCCGCGCCCGCCGAGTGCGCCACGAACGCCGCGCGCTTCAGCGACAGCGTGTCCATCAGCGCCACCAGGTCATCCGCGAAGTCGCGCATGCCGCGCGTCGCGTCGATGGCCTTCGCCTCCGTGTGCCCGTAGCCGCGCATGTCCGGCGCGATGCCCCGGAAGCCCTCGGGCAGCGTCTTCATCAGCGACTCGAAGAACGCGGACGAGGAACAGTTGCCGTGCACGAAGATGACGGGAAAGCCGTCCTCGCCCACCAGCCGCGCGCGAACCCGGAGCCGCTGCGTGGGGATGTCCCGGATCTCGACCTTCCTGGATGTATCAGCCATGTGCGCGCTCCTGGTTGCGTTGCTTGAGAGAGGAAAATCCGTGCGTCACGAAGCGGCCCGCGCGTCAGCGGCGATGGCCGCCTCGCGCAGCTCGCGCTTGAGAATCTTCCCGGCCGGGGACACCGGCAGGGACTTCATCAGCTCCACCCGCTTGGGGACCTTGAAGCGTGCCACCCGGCCCTTGAGGTGCTCTAGCAGCGCGTCCGCCGAGGCCTCGGCGCCCGGCTTGAGCACCACGTAGGCCCGGCCCGCCTCGCCCCACTTCGCGTCCGGCACGCCCACCACCGCGCACTGCTGCACGGCGGGGTGCTCGTAGAGGACGGACTCCAGCTCCAGCGGGTACACGTTCTCTCCGCCGGAGATGAACATGTCCTTCTTGCGGCCCGCGATGGTGAAGAAGCCCTCCGCGTCCACGCGCGCCAGGTCCCCGGTGTGGAACCAGCCGTCCGCGCTGATGGCCTCCTTCGTGGCGGCGTCGTCCTCGAAGTAGCCGGAGCACATGGAGGGCCCCTTCAGCACCAGCTCCCCCACCCCGCCCACCGGCACCGCGTGGCCGGCGTCGTCCACCAGCTTCGCGTCGATGAAGTAGTTGGGCCGGCCGATGGAGCCCGCCTTGGACACCGCGAACTCCGGCCCCATGCTGAAGATGCCCGGGCCGAACTCCGTCATGCCGAAGCCCTGCTTGAAGGGCACCGGGTGCACCGCCTGCCACGCCTGGAGCAGCGGCACCGGCAGGGGCGCCCCACCGCTGGTGACGAAGCGCACGGAGGAGAAGTCCGTCCCCTTCCAGCGCGGCGAGTCCATCAACTGCTGGTACTGCGTGGGCACCGCGAAGAAGAGCGTCACCTTCTCCTTCGCCACCAGGCCCAGCATCTCGTCCGGGTCCCACCGGCGCATCAGCACCACGGTGCCGCCCACGGTGAGCAGGGGCAGCGTGTAGACGAGCAGCCCGCCCGTGTGGAACAGCGGCGTGTGCGTCACCGTCACGTCGCCCTGACGGATTTCATGCACCAGCGTGTTGAGCGCGTTCCACGCCACCATGCGGTACGAAATCTTCGCGCCCTTGGACCGGCCGGTGGTGCCGCCGGTGAAGAGCAGGCAGAGGATGTCCTCCTCGCTCACCGCGTCGTTCGTCACCAGAGCCTCCGGAGCCTCCGGAGCGGCGGGCGCGTACGCCATGGCCTGCTCGTACGGATCCGCGCCGGGCAGGCCCCGAGCCTCCAGCGCGACGAGACGCAGGCCGTCACCCACGTGCTCGCGCACCTGGGCCACCGCGTCCTTGAAGTCGTCTCCGAACAGCAACACGCGCGGGCGGATGGTGCGCACGCCCTCCGTCAGCTCCGCCGCGTGCAGGCGCCAGTTGTAGGGCACGAAGACGGCGCCCAGCTTCCCGCACGCGAACAGCGTGTCCAGGTACTCCACGCCGTTGTGCGCGACGATGGCCACGCGGTCGCCGCGCTGCACGCCCGCCACGTCCCGCAGCCAGCCCGCGAGCGCGTTGGCGCGCGCGTTCATCCGCCGGTAGGTGAAGCGGCCCGTGTCCTTCCGGGCCACGTCCACCACGGCCACCGCTTCCGGCCAGTAGAGGGCACCCCGCCCCATCCAGTCCCCGATGAACATGCGAAGAACTCCTGTCTGAATGAGGCGGGGTATGGGGGGACTAAGCCGTCCAGCGGTAGAGGGCGGACGCCATGGCGAGGCCACCGCCACTGGCGCAGAAGGCGACCAGGTCGCCCTTCTTCACCTTGCCCTGCAACACCGCGTCGTCCAGCGTCATGGGGATGCAGGCGGAGCCCGTGTAACCCCACTTGTCCATCGTGTAGTGCGCCTTCTCCATGGGCTGGTTGAGCGCCTTCATCGTGGCTTCGATGGTGCGCAGGTTCAGCTGCGTGAAGACGAACAGCTTCACGTCATCCAGCGTCTGGTCCGCGCGCTTGAGCAGCGTGTCCAGCAGGATGGGCCAGCGCTCGGTGTTGAACGTGGAGGGGAACTTGCGCACGAACTGCACCGCGGGCTTGCCGTCCGTCAGCGCCAGCGTCTCCGCCGTGGCGGGCCGGTTGGTGCCGCCCGTGTAGATGCCCAGCGCGTCGTGGTACTCGCCGTTGGCGAGCAGCTTCGCGCCCAGGAAGCCCGGCTTGTCGGACGCGCCCAGCACCACCGCGCCCGCGCCGTCCGCGAACAGCGTGCAGGTCTTCTTGTCCTTCCAGTTCACGTACCGGGTCATCCCGTAGGCGCCCACCACCAGGATGCGCTGGTAGCTGTCGTCCGCCGAAATGGTCTTCGACGCCACGTCCAGCGCCGTCACCCAGCCCGCGCACGCGGCGTTGATGTCGTACGTGCCCGCGTTCACCGCGCCCAGCTTGGCCTGCACCACGGACGACGTGCCGGGGCTCAGGTAGTCCGGCGTGTCACTGGCCACGAGCACCAGGTCCAGCTCCTTGGGGTCCACCTTCGCGCGGGCCAGCGCCTCCTTCGCGGCGGCCACGGCCAGGTCGCTGGTGGCCTGGTGGTCCGCCATCACGTGGCGCTGCTTGATGCCCACGTTCTGCTGGAGCCACTCGTCCACCTTCTCGCCCAGGATCTTCTCCACGTCGGCGTTGGTGAGGAGCTTCTCGGGGACGTAGCGGCCGGTGGACAGGATGTTCGCGTAACGCATGACGGTGTTTCAGCTCCGGGGACCGCGTGACGGACGGCGGGAAGACGGCTTCGACTTCGGGGGGGCGGGCTTCGACGACTTCGCGGCTGCCTTCGGGGGGGAGACAGCCTGGAGATGGGTGCGCGCGGCGCCCGCGTCCGGGGGCAGGCCGTGGGTCAGGAGCGTCATCGCCGTGTCGAGCACGCGCTCCAGGCCCATGTCCTCCTCCCAGAGCACCCAGCGCATGCCCAGGAAGTCGCCAATGCCCATCAGGCAGTAGGCGAGCGCCTCCGGATCCATGCGGCGCACCTCGCCGGCCTCCATGGCCAGCGTGAGGCCGCGCACGTAGCCCTTGGCGAAGCGGTCGTAGTAGCGGCGGTAGCAGTCCGCGTCCACGAACTCCGCCTGCCGCACCACGCGGTAGAGGTTGGGGTGCTGGCGCACGAACTGGAAGAAGGCGCGCAGGCCCTCGCGCTCCACTTCCAGGCGCGTGGTGCACGCGACCGTGGACTCCGCGATGAGGCGGCGCAGGCGCGCGCCCAGCTCGTCCACCACCTCCACGAAGATGGACTGCTTGTCCGGGAAGTACACGTAGAAGGTGCCCAGCGCGACGCTGGCCTTGCGCGTGAGGTCCGCGATGGACGCGCGCTCGTAGCCCTTGTCGCCGAACACCGCCTCCGCTGCCTTCAACAACTTCTGACGCGTCCGCTGACCGCGCGGCGTGACGGGGACTCGTTCTGAAGTTGAAGGGCGATTCATCTTTCAGGACGGGTAGCACCCGGCCGACCGCCCTGTCAAAAGCGGATGGATGGCTCCCTGCGTCAAAGACAGACGCGGACGCGAGGCGTCAAACACCTCGCGTGGCGTCCTTCCGCCAGGCTGCCTGGAGACTCGGGAGGTCGGGTAGGAGACCTTTCGTCGGCATCAACCCTTTTGCATGCAAACGGACTTGCACTTCATGGCAGATGCATATAACTTCACCGTCGACTGCCGAGTCCGCTTATAAAAATAAGGTTTTACACCCCATGGACCCCCTGGATTATCGCATCGTCGATATGCTTCAGCGCGATGGCCGGGCCACGCAGCTGGAGCTGTCACGTGGGGTGAAGTTGTCCCAGCCGGCGGTGGCGGAGCGCATCCGCAAGCTGGAGGAGAAGGGCATCATCACCGGCTACACGGCGCGCGTGGACGCGACGCAGCTGGGCAAGGACATCACCGCCTTCATCGGGGTGAGCATCGAGCACCCCAAGCACTTCGAGGGCTTCGCGCGGAAGGTGGCGGAGCTGCCGGACGTGCTGGAGGCCCACCGGGTCGCGGGGCAGGACTCGTACGTCTTGAAGGTGAAGACCGCGAATACGCGGACGCTGGACTCGCTGCTCGTGGAGACGCTGCGCACCATTCCAGGTGTGACCCGCACGAGCACCACCATCGTCCTGTCGACCTTGAAGGAAGACACGCACGTGCGTGTCCCCGATGAGCTGTTGAACGGAGAATGAACATGAGCGCGGACGCTATGAGTGCCCCCCTGCCCCCTCCTCCGGCCTACCGGCTGTCCCAGCGCATGTCCCGGATGAAGACGTCCGCGGTGCGTGAAATCCTCAAGATCGCCGAGCGCCCCGACATCCTCTCCTTCGCCGGCGGCCTGCCCGCCCCGGAGCTCTTCCCGCTGGACGCCATCGCCAAGGCGTTCGAGGAGACCTTCGCCCGGGAGGGGCGCCCCGCGCTCCAGTACAGCACCACGGAGGGCTTCGCCCCCCTGCGCGAGTGGATCTCCTCGCACCTGGCGCGCAAGGGCACGCACGTCCACGCGGACCAGGTGCTCATCACCAGCGGCTCGCAGCAGGGCCTGGACCTGGTGGGCAAGGTGCTGCTCGATCCGGGTGACCTGGTCGTGGTGGAGGACCCCAGCTACCTGGCGGCGCTCCAGACCTTCGGCGGCTACGAGGTGGAGTTCGCCACCGTGCGCAGCGACGACGCGGGCATGGACACGGACGACCTGGCGGCCCTGCTGAAGAAGCGCGTGCCGAAGCTGCTCTACGTCATCCCCAACTTCCAGAACCCCAAGGGCACCACCCTGTCCCTGGAGCGCCGCAAGGCGCTGGTGCGGCTGGCGCAGGAGCACCGCTTCATCATCCTGGAGGACGACCCGTACGGCGAGCTGCGCTTCAAGGGCGTGCACCTGCCGTCGCTGGCGTCGATGGACGACCAGGGCGTGGTGCTGTCCCTGTCCACCTTCTCCAAGACGCTGGCCCCCGGCCTGCGCCTGGGCTGGGTCACGGGGCCGCGCCCGCTGCTCAAGTCGCTGACCATCGCCAAGCAGGCCACGGACCTGCACACCGCCACGCTCGCCCAGCGCGCCACCGCGCTGCTGCTGGAGACCTTCGACTACGCGGGCCACATCCAGGCGCTGATGCCCGTCTACGCCGAGCGCGCCAACGCGATGCTGGCCGCGCTGGAGGCCCACATGCCGAAGGGCACGAAGTGGACCCGGCCGGACGGCGGCATGTTCCTCTGGGTGGAGCTGCCCCAGGGCCTGGACGCGGCCACGCTGCTGCCCCGCGCCGTGGAGCAGAAGGTCGCCTTCGTCCCCGGCGCGCCCTTCTTCGCCAACGACCAGAAGCCCCAGTTCATGCGCCTGAACTACTCCAACCGCCCGCCCGACCTCATCAACGAGGGCATGCGCCGGCTGGGCTCCGTCATCGCCGACGCGTTGTAGTCCTGCCGGTCCGGCCCCTAACGCACCGCGTCTGGGGTCCGGGGCTCATGAGAAGTTGAAGCTTGATTCAGGTTTCAGCCTCCGCGGCGCTGGCCAGCGCCCGTGCGGTGTGCGTACCCTGCGCGCGTTTTTTCCATGACGCCCAGGAGAGCCACATGCAGCTGAAGGACCTGAAGATCATCGTCACCGGCGGCGCGCAGGGCATGGGCGCGCACTTCGCTCAGCGCATCCACGAGGCGGGCGGCCAGGTGGCCGTTGGCGACGTCAACGAGGAGAAGCTCGCGGCGCTGCCGGCGGGCATCCACCGCCGCAAGCTGGACGTGTCCAACGAGCAGGACGTCACGGACTTCGTGCAGTGGGCCCACGGCGCCATGGGCGGCCTCAACGGCCTCATCAACAACGCGGGCATCCTGCGCGACGCGCTGCTGGTGAAGAAGGACCGCACCACCGGCCAGGTGAAGAAGCTGTCCACCGCGGACTGGAACGCCGTCATCGGCGTGAACCTCACCGGCGCCACGCTGATGGTGCGCGAGGTCGTCACGAAGATGGTGGAGACGGACCAGCGCCCCGGCGTCATCGTGAACATGTCGTCCATCGCGCGGCACGGCAACCGCGGCCAGTCCAACTACGTGTCCGCCAAGGCCGCGCTCGCCGCCAACACCGTCACCTGGTCGCGCGAGTTCGCGCCGTTCGGCATCCGCGTGGGCGCCATCGCCCCGGGCATGATTGAAACGCCCATGACGCAGGGGATGAACCAGAAGGCCCGCGACGCGCTGGTGGCCGCCATCCCGGTGGGCCGCATCGGCGAGCCGGAGGACATCTGGGTGGCCGTGAAGTTCATCGTGGAGTGCGACTACTTCAACGGCCGCACCATCGACGTGGACGGCGGTCACAACTTCTAGGCCGCACGCTTCAACCGCGCTCCGGGCTTCAGGCGCTCTTGCGCTTCCGGGGCGCGGGCTTCACGTCCACCCAGCGCTGCGCCCACTTGCCCAGCTCGTCGATGACCTTCCAGAACGCCTGACCCTTCTCCGTCAGGCGGTACTCGGAGCGGATGGGCGGGCCCGGGTCCACGTGGCGCTCCACGATGCCTTCGGCCTCCAGGTCCTTGAGCCGCTCCGACAGGACGCGCTCGCTGATGGTGCCGATGCGCTCCGTCAGCTCCCCGAAGCGGCACGGCCCATCCATCAGGATGCGCAGGATGACGCCCGTCCAGCGCCGGCCCAGCAGGTCGGCCGCCACCAGGAACCGCGCGCACAGCGGGCTTGCGTCGTCATGCATCGTGTCCGCCTCCACCCTGAGTATAGCGCCCGCCCCTTCCCACCGGCACTCACTTACTTTTTGGAAGTTACTTGCGAAATAAAAGTGACGCGGGTAGCCATGGGGTGTTCGCAACGGAGGACATCACGCATGGCGACCCCGAACACGGCCCTGGACACGGACTCGCTGGAGCAGCTCTTCACGGAGGCCCGCACGCACTCGGGCTGGCGGGACCGTCCGGTGACGGACGAGACGCTGCGCCGAATCTACGAGCTGGCGCGCATGGCGCCCACCGCGGTCAACAGCCAGCCGGTGCGCCTGGTGTTCGTGAGGAGCCGCGAGGCCAAGGAGCGGCTCAAGCCCGCGCTGTCCCCAGGCAACGTGGACAAGACGATGCAGGCGCCGGTGACGGTCATCGTGGCGTACGACACCGCGTTCCACGAGCAGATGCCCAAGCTGTTCCCCGCGCGCGACATGAAGAGCGTCTTCGCGGCCATGACGCCGGAGGCGCGCGAGCAGGCGGCCTTCATGAACGGCACCCTGCAGGGCGGCTATGTCATCCTGGCGGCTCGCTCGCTGGGGCTCGACTGCGGCCCCATGGGGGGCTTCGACAAGGCCAAGGTGGACGAGGCCTTCCTCCAGGGCACCGGCTGGAAGTCGAACTTCCTCATCAACCTGGGCTACGGCGACCCGGCGAAGCTCTTCCCGCGCAACCCGCGTCTGTCTTTCGAGGACGCCTGCCGGATGGACTGACCCCGTCCAATCCCAGACAGCGCATTGGTCCTTCCGTTCAATGGCATCAGGCGGCCACAATCCTGAGTTTCTAGGTTAATCAGGAAGAAGCCGCCCCGCCGTCGGTTCCACAGGGGTGAACGCGGCAAGCGAGCCTCTTCCCGGTGCGACAGCGCAGGCGCCCAGACGCGGGGGCTCGCCTTTCGCAAGGCGGCGTAGACCGCCGGAGGGCCGTCTTCCGTTACAAGGAAGGCGAGACGCGGGGCCGGTGACAGGAGGCAAGCGCGGTGGGGCGGGCCTAGTACAGCTGTTCGAGCGGCATCATCGTGCCTGCCTCGAACTCCGGCGCGCGGCGCAGCTGGTCCAGCACGCGCGGGGCGCACCTCAAGTGCAGCATGGGCAGGGAACCGCCCGGCTCGCTCATGGCGCGCACGGCGCCCACCAACTGGTGTGCCTCCAGCCAGCGCATGAAGCTCTCGCGGAAGCGGGCGTTCTCCGCCTGGCCTTCCTTGTAGATATCCGCGCGCGAACGCAGGGGTGCCCGTGAGGACGCGGAGACGCTCTTCGGCGCGGCCGACTCCCGGGGCATCACCGTGACGTCAATGTCGCCGGCCGGCTGCGCGTCACGCTCCAGGCCACCCGCGCCCGGCAACGCACGCACCGTGCCTCCGCTGCCAGGCAGCGGACGCACGGCGGCGACGGAGGACATCCGGGCCGAAATGTCTTGAGGTCCGCCCGGCACGCCATTCTTCCTGCTCATGGCCACATCCTCCCCAGGTCCGGTGCTCACGTGGCACCGGCCCCGGCAACTACCGCGTCACCTGAAAACAGCCAGGCCCTTCCCCGTCCGGTGGTTCGCCGAGCGAGGAAGCTTGATGGCATTGCCCAGAATCAAATCCCTCACTTCCAATGCCGTCAAGTCAGGGGCGCGGCAACGATACAGCGCGGCGATTCCCGCGACATACGGCGCCGCCATGCTTGTGCCGCTCATTCGTTCATAGAACGCCTGATTGTTGCAGCGGCGTTCAGTAGACGAATACACATTCACCCCGTAGCCCATGACGTCAGGGACGACCCGACGCCCCACGGAGCCGCTGGCGGAGAAGGTGGCCACGTTGCGCTCGAAGTCGACTGCCCCCACAGCCAGGGCCTCGGGAAAGGCCGCTGGGTAACCAACCGTGTCGGGTCCACTGTTACCCGCCGCGACAATGGGCAGGATGTTGCTGTCCAGAAGCCGACGCAGCATGGCCTGCAGTGCGCGCTGGTTGAGCAGGTAGTCCGCTTCGGAGATGCCCGGAGGCGGCTGCAGCGGGAAGCCCAGCGACAGGTTGACGACGGCGGGACGCGACGCGTTCTCCGGACGGCTGAACTGGTGCAGCAGCCACTCCATGCCGGCGGCCACGCGGCCCAGGCTGGTGCGGATGGTCTCCGATTCGATGACGGACGCGGCGTACAGGTCCACCTCCGGCGCGACGCCGTGGTGCACGCCCGCGGCGATGCCGCACACGTGCGTGCCGTGGCCGTCAGGGTCGAACCCGCGCACGTCGCGCGCGGGGTTGTGCGGCGAGTTGGGGAAGAGCGAGACGTAGCGGAACTGGATGGTCTTGCTCGCGTGCTCCGGGTGGTCCGCGTCCACGCCGGTGTCCAGGATGCCCAGCATCACGCCGGCGCCCCGGATGCCCTGGGCGTGCGCCAGGGGGACACCGGACTCGTCAGGCCACTCGCGCTGCGCGAGCGAGCTCATGCCGCGGTTGCGCGGCCCCGTCTGTCCGGCGGACACCGGACCGGGGAAGGACAGGGGCACCACGTCCGGGATGAACTCGAACTCCTCCGCCAGCTCTCCCCGGGCCGCGACTTCCGCGTCCTGGGAGTAGAAGTGCGCCATGGTGGCGCCGATGAGCGGCATGAACCGGTAGCTGCCGGCTTCCGTGCCGACCTGCTCCGTCACGGGCGCGCCCGGCATGGGCGTGGCGTCGACGTCGCTGGCCTTCTTTCCGCGGGCGCGCTTGCGTCCGCGCGCCGCCTGGCCGCTGATTTCGGGCTTCACGCCAGGCAGCGTGGCCGACCGCAGACCGAGGGCGGTGAGGGCATCCGGTGCCTTCTGGGCCGCGCTGAAGCGGAGCGCGGTGCTACGGCTGAGGACGCGCTCGCCCTGCGCCGTGCCACGCACACCGGGCCGGGCCTGCGTCTCGATGGACTCCTTGGGTACCAACAGGAACGACTTCATGGCTGTGCTCCTTGAACCGCTCAATCCGCGCCGGGCCCAAAGGGAGAGCACCTGCGGTACGACCGCGCCCACCTGGGGACCCTGACAAGCCCCTTCGGATCCGGTGGGTCGGGCTCGCGGGCGTCGCCCGGAGCCGTTGCATCACCTGCCCTCCCCTCTCCCCATGCGCTGGGGTCCAACCGGGGGATTTGACCGCGACCCCCTGACAAAAAATCACGGGATTTCCGTAATAGACACCCCTTCTCTGGTGTCTCGGTCCTCGCTCGGCTTCCCCGAACCTCTGGAAAGACAACGGATTCCCTCCGCGGGACGAGGTCAGTGGCCAGGGGCGCACACGGGCTCTGTCCGCCAGCGGATGTGGGGAAGGGGCAGGCA